>JAFPYB010000134.1 GCA_017412405.1 Treponema sp.
AGGGGCGCACCATCCTCGTCAAGAAGCTCAAGATGATTCCGTACGAGGTCATCGTGCGCGGATATATGTTCGGTTCCATGTACGAGGCGTACAAGAAGGGCGAGCCGTTCCTGGGACACAAGTTCGACAGGGAATACCAGCAGGCCGAAAAGCTCGCCGAGCCGATTGTCACGCCCTCCACAAAGGCAAAGGAAGGACACGACATCAACGTAACGCTGGACTACATGAAGAAGGATTTGGGCGAAGAGCTTGGCTCAAAAATCGAGCAGGCGGCCCTTGCAATCTACAAGAAGTGCTACGAACACGCGTTCAAGAACGGAATCATCATCGCGGACACAAAGTTCGAGTTCGGCCTTGACGAGAACGGGGAGCTTGTCCTTGCCGACGAGGTGCTCACCCCCGACTCAAGCCGCTTCTGGAACTGCGACACGTACAAGGTGGGAACAAGCCCCGCAAGCTACGACAAGCAGTTCGTGCGCGACTGGCTCAAGGCGAACAACCTTGCCGGAGACCCGAACATCAAGTCGGTGCCGCAAGATGTCGTCGCCAAGACGAGCGAGCTGTACCACGAGTGCGTGAAAAAAATCACGGGACACGACTTGTAGACCCGTGCCCTACCGCTGCTGGAGCGGTTTTCGCTCCTGCAGCCAATCCTTGTAGCACAAGAAAAAATGGTCGCCCGAGCGGCCGTCAATACCCATTGACAGCTCTATGCCGTCCTCCGAGCGCACGTCCGTGTAGTTCGCCACCGAGTACCAGAACACGCAGTCCACCTCGTTGTCATCGTCATCGTCGTAAGACGATGGAAGCTCGTAATAAAAATAGAAGTTGCACCCTTCTTTTTCCATGATTGTGTCAACACTTAGCGGAAGCTGGATTCCGTAATAATAGCGCGCGACGTTTTTTGATGCCGCAACGAATTCTTCTTTTGTCATGATTCGATTATACCGATTTTTGGCTCACCATGAAAATCACCGGGGACAGCCCACAATATCCCACGTCCGGACACTTTTTATTCCAGCCCCGAAATGGTATTCTGTAGCGATGACCTTCCAAAAGCTCCTTTGCTCAGTTATCCTTTCTCTCGCCGCACTCGCCCACGCCTCCCACGCAGAAGAACTTTCGGGAAGCGCACTTTCGGCGTTCGTGGAAAAGACGCTGTCAAAAAGCGGGATAAAGGCCGAGCGGGAGCCGCTGTCAAAGACAGGCTCGGACGTGTTCGCATACAATGTGCGCGCAAAAATCCACGGAAAGTCCGACAAGGCCCGCACACTGGAGGAAATAGCCGCCGGGGACGCACAGGAGCTTAGGGACACCGTAATCCTCTGCTTCACCCAGGAAGATTTCGTCGCCCACCAAGAAAAAATCATCCCGCTCCTTGAGCACATAAAAAAATCCGACACGCCATGCGCCGTCCACGCGCTTTTTTCCGCCCTCGACGGGAACGAACGCTTCGCAATCGGAAGCCGCATGGCAGCCCAAAACTTTGACGACGCGGGCCGAGCCTGCGCGCTCTTGTTCTCGTTCAACAGCGACGGCCCCACATCGGTGCAGAACGGAAGCACGCGGAACGTCACCCCGCTCTGGCTCTACGAGCGCGTTATACGCAGCTTCAAGCAAAGCGGCATAGCGTTCTCGTTCCCGGGCAACATGATTTCCCTCTACCGGATTGCGCTCCTTGACGGCGAGAAACGCATGGACGCATTCGCCCAGAGCGGAATTCCATCCGTGTTCATCACGTTCAGGGACGACGGCGGGCTTGAATCGGTGCAGGATTTTTTGGACAAATACGACAGCGAGGGGACAAACGTGGGAGACACGCATTATTTTTACGTCCCATTCCCCAGTGGATTCTTCATCGGGGAGACAGCCCTCGTGCGGCTCGTCCTCATCATCGGGACCATGAGCCTCTTCCTTTTGTGCGCCTTCTCCTTCTCGGGGAAATACGGGGCCGCCATGAAGCGCGACTTTCTACGCACTATTTATTTTCTCCCGCTCATGCTGGCATTCTACGCAGGCTCGTTCTGCGCAGGGCAGGTTGCCGCCCGCCAAATCGGCGTACCGCTTGACCTGAACCCGGTCCTTCTTCTTGCGCTGAAATTCTTCGTCGCCATAGTCATAGTCATCGCGCTCTCCGCGCTGTTCCACAGGCTGAAGATTTCCATCGCCACGTTCACCTTTGCCCATGCAGTCGTGTTCGTCGCCATCGCCAACATATTCATCTTCTCGCTGTTCGACATACTCTTTTTCATACCGTTCACGATTGAATTCATCATCATCTATCTCTCGCGCTCCGTCCGTAAATCGCCGTTCCTCCTCCTGGTCCTCATACTCATGATTCTTCCCTTCGACCCTTACGTTCGGATGCTCTTCAGGGGCGCGAGTGACGAGACTCTCATGCTTTTTTCGCTGTCAAGCCTAAAGGGGAACGCACTCCTTGCGCTGGGTCTTTTCCCGTTCATGATACAGCTCCAAAAAATCCTGTTCCGCCTGTTCATATATGCGGATGAAAAATCCTATCCCGCAAAAAAAAGCATTGTGCGCATATTCCTTCCGTCGGCGGCGGGATTTCTCCTCGTGTATGCGGCCCTCACCCAGGCGGCGCAAGCCTCATATAGAGCGAAAACGCGCGGGACTGCACAAACGGCAATGACGGTGCGGGAGGAGGCGGCAGAAAGCCTGTCGGCATCAATCACCCAGTCGGAATTTCAGGGGGTGCGCTCAAACCATCTCGTCATCAACTCAAGCCAAGATGCCTTCAGGTACAATGTCCGCGTGGAATCCAAAGGCGAAGTGCCTGTCTACGACTCGTTCTACGATTTTTTCTCCAACGGGGATGCTGCATCATTCATAATCCCGGATTTTCCGCCAAAGAAAATAACGATTGATTTCACGTCGTCTGCCACGAGCCTGATAAAAATAACCGTCACAGCCCTCTACAAAACTGAATTCGAGGGTGAATTCGTTCGACAATCTATATATATTGAACCGAACTTTTCTTCACATTGATTTGGATGCATTCTTCGCCTCAGTCGAACAGCTCGACCACCCCGAGTACAGGGGGAAACCCGTCATCGTGGGCGGGCGGCTTTCCGAGCGGCGCGGCGTTGTGTCCACAGCCTCCTACGAAGCGCGGGCATACGGCGTGCATTCCGCCATGCCGCTGTCGGTTGCGGCGCGGCTTTGCCCGAACGGCATATACCTCCCTGTGCGGATGGAACGCTACCACGAAAAATCGGAGGAGGTCATGTCGCTTTTCAGGAACTATTCCCCGGACGTGCAGCAGATTTCCGTTGACGAAGCGTTCGTGGACTTGACCGGGACGGAGCGGCTGTTCGGCCCGCCCATAGAAACCGCGAGAAGAATCAAGGACGAAGTGAGGGAAAAGACTGGCCTCACGGTTTCAGTGGGAATCGCCTCCACCAAATACGTCGCAAAAATCGCATCGGGGCTTAAAAAGCCGGACGGCTTCTGCGTTGTTCCCGAGGGCGGCGAATGCGACTTCATGCTCTCCCTCCCCCTTGAAAAAGTATGGGGGGCCGGCGCAAAGACGCTGGAAAAGCTCAGAACGTTCGGCTTCAAGACGACGAAGGACATTTTCGACCACTCAAAGGAATACCTCCAGGGCATTTTCGGGAACGCAATGGGCACATTCTTGTACAATGCCGTGCGCGGAAACGAGGACGAAAACTTCAACCTTGCGGCGAAATCACATTCCATAAGCTCGGAGACAACGTTCCCCTACGACCTCATGGACATGGACGCAATCGAAAACGCGCTCTACCGCATTGCAAGCGAAGTCCAGTACAGGAGTATGCGCGAGGAAGTCATATCCAAGACCGTATGCGTAAAAATCCGCTACGAAGATTTTTCCACGGTCTCAGTCCAAAACACGGCCGAGGACGCGGTATCTTCCACGGACGACCTTTTTTCCAGGGCAAAGGAGCTGTTCCAAAAAAAATACGACAAAAAGCGCGGGGTGCGTCTCCTTGGAATCGCGCTCTCAAACGTGTACCCCAAGGAACAGGGTGTTCAAGGCGTACTGTTCGACGACATGAACGAAAAAAAGCGCAAGCTTGAGAACGCGATTTTCGAGGCATCAAAAAAGAATCCGGGCATAAAAATCGAAAAGGCGAGCGTGTTCGGAAAATCCGGGATTATCCAGGGCCTCATACTGGCATCAATTTTTTCGATTCTATCCGTGTTCCCCGCCACGCGGGCCTCTGCCGAAAGCGTGACCGAAAGCCCCGCACGGACAGCAGCCGAAAGCGAGCGGGCGACGGACGGCGCGGGCGGCATCGTGTTCGACACGAAGAAACTTCCGCTTGCAAGCTCCGGCAAGGCGACATCGCTTTTTGAGCGGGAGTTCGGGAACAAGAACGTGGAATTTCTTGCGGACGGATTTTGGAAAAGCACTGTGACCGAAACATTCGAATCGACCTTCGGATTCGACAAGACCCCGACAGCCGAGTTCAAGACACCCGTGTTCGTGCAGACAGTCGATTTGTCGCTTTGGCTCATGCTGAACAAAAAATACTACATCGAGGCCACGTTCGCAGACGGATTCGAGAAAAACACCGTCGCCCTCGGCTACATGGGGACGGGCTACCTGAAATCCGCACGAATGGGAAACCGTGGAATCGTCTTTCCGTCAATCTATTCTGTTGACCAGATTTCAAGGGGAATAGGCGGAGGCGACAACCAGGCTCCAGGCATATCGCTGAACTGGGCCGGCAAGAAATGGCGCGGCGATTTCGCGTTCAGGTACGACATGCTGGAGGCACAAGAAAAGACGTGGTACGGAATGAACGCAGTATCGGAAAACAACGTGTCGCTCTCCTCGTTCAACACGGGAAACCAGTACGCAATCCCCCAATCCCTCGTACAGAGCGTGAAGGATGTGTTCGTGGAGAACGCGGGGGGAAGCTACAAGGACGCAAAGGGGCGCACCTACAAGAAGCTGGACTCGTCCCAGTATGTTGTCTCAAAATCCGGGGAACTCCTCATCTCCCGCGACGCAAAGGCGTACAAGCAGAACGGAGCGACACCGAACGTGGCAGTCTCATTCAGCACGGGATTTGAAAGCGCAGTCGGAAGCTTTGACGACGCCTCCTCTTTTCTTGGAAGCGTCCAAGCGTGGTTCAGGACGAAGGACAAGAGCATCGACCTGAAAAAATACGCCTACAATTTTGTCGGCACAATAGACGGCGAGAGCGTGCTTGTCGTCCAGTCCAGCGCGGGATTCTCGCCATTCATATGCGCGTACCGATACGACTCGGGGCTGAACGAGGTGCAGGACGCGGCGGTGGCATCAAAATCCACGCGCACGACGGCGGCGCGCTACTCCGCCGTCTCAGCCGACATCTCCCATGCCAGCTTCTACCAAAAAAAGCACACGTACACGGACATCACCAGCGCGGAAGCATCCTACAAGCCACTTTCAGCACAGGCGCGGTTCCCGCTGGCAGACCTGATGCCGGAAATCTACCTGACAAGTTCCCAGCGGGAATACGATTATGTGCTCCGGCTAAGGACGTACACGGCGGTGTCCCGCTTCGACATCGGGATAAAGGCCGTCCCAGGCACGGTGCGCGTCTACAAGAACGGCGTGATTGATTCTGGGGCAACATACGACAAGGAATCGGGCACGGTGACGCTCTCCACGTCGGTGGGCGCCACAGACCACATACACATAGAATGGTACAAGGAATCGACATCACGGGAATCGGGGGCATTCGCGGCGGCGGGCGGCTTCAAGTACGATTTCACGGACAAGCTCTCTGCGGACATCTCGGCCTCAAGCCGCTGGACGTATGCAAGCGGGCGCGAATTCGCCGACTCAAGCTTCTCGTCCCCGGGCTTCGCGTCGCTTGCACAGGGAATCACATACAAGACGGAGAACCTTGAGCTGTCCAACGTGATTGCGGCCTCCCTTGAAAGCGAGAACACCACGGGAACGTACCGAATTCTTGGCATGGACGATGCCTCCGCCTCCACAAACTACTTGAAAACATCTTCGGGAGTAGACCTGCCGTCAAGCTACGCGCCGAGCCTGAACTTGAAGAACGAAAACTCCCTCGCCCTGGAGATTTCAAAGGAAGGCTCCGTGTCGGCGGAAAAAGGCGTGTCGGACGCTGCAATCTCCGGGTACGCCCTTCCCGTCTCATGGGATTTCTCCTCCC
This sequence comes from Treponema sp., assembly GCA_017412405.1. Classification (GTDB taxonomy): domain Bacteria; phylum Spirochaetota; class Spirochaetia; order Treponematales; family Treponemataceae; genus Treponema_D. The sequence goes on from JAFPYB010000134.1 coordinate 6,183, forward strand.
TCGGGGAGCCTGCCACAGCACAAAGCCCGTTCTGGGCGGCGGAGGCAGTCACCACAAGCGGAGTGTCAGGAACGCTGGCAAACGCAAGCACGTTCTCCATCGCGGTGAAAATTCCCGAAAGCTCCCCCCTCAGCTCGCTCTCCACTGGCGCGGGGGTAAAAGTCTACCTGCAGCTGGGCGTTCAGGCGAGCAAGAGCTTTTCGGCGGAGGAAAGCGAGCTTGTCCCCACATGGCTCATCTCCCAGGCGCAGGAGAACGTGCGGCGGCAGCTCTCCTTCGGGACCAAAGGCTGGCAGCAGGTCCAAGTCATCCTTGACGACGCGGACAGGGCGCGGATTGCATCTCTGGGAAAACACGACGCGAGAATCATCGTCACCTACGACTCGAATGCGGCTCAGCTCCTTAAGGCAAGCCCCGCGCTCTTTGTCGGTCCCTACGAGGCGACAGGGCTTTCATTCGCGGTGAAAAATGAGAACAGCGACGTCTCGGTGAGCTTGGAGCAGCAGAAGGACGCGTCCCTCTCTGCGGGAAAAATCAATTCGCTGAACTCAGGAAGCAACTACGTCCAGAAATTCCAATGGAAATACAGTTCTGCAGGAACGGAAAGCGAGCCGCTCACGTTCACCAAATATTTCAAGGAAATCGACCTGACTAACTACACGGAAATGCACTTGTGGATGAATTTCTCGTCCAGCCAGAACGCAGAGACCGACCTTTCGTTCACGCTGGACAGGCTCAAGGAAAACGGCACGGAATCATCAGACATCGCGATTCGTTTCTTGATTCCCTCGGACGCGCTAAAGACGATTCAGGGCTGGCATGAAGTCACGGTGGACTTGGACGAGAAAACGGCCAGCGTGGCAGGAAAAACGTTCCAGACGACTGTTGACACAGACATCATCCCAACGCGCTTCCAAATCGTCGCGGAGAACAATGCCCACGACGCGGGGGACATGCAGTCGCTTTCGGTGGACGAGCTGTATCTTTCTGGGAACAAGCCGTTCCTGCTCGTGCAGGACAAAGCGCAGGCAAAGTTCAAGAAGCAGGGCGACATCGTGAAAATCGGCGGAAAGTCCGTTCTCAAAGACCTTTCGGCAAAGGCAAAAGCCAGCACTGCGGAATCGGTGCGATTCCAGAAAAACTCCGCGTCCAACCTGACCCAAGCCAGCGCGGAAACGTCGTTCACGCTGGCGAACCTCAAGGTGGCGGCAGGACTCCTTGTCTCATCCGATGCCCCGGGGATAGCCGAAGCCTCGCACTCAGTCTCCACGGCAAGCCCGATTCTTCGCGTGTTCTCCCTGTCGGAGAGCTACCGATTCGAGAAGAGTGCAAAGAACCTACAGAAGGCGAACTCCATGGGAATCGACTTGTCAAGAATAAAGATTCCGCTCAAAGTCACAGGCGATTTCTCAAGCGAAGCCACAAGCTGGTCAATCACCCAGAACGCAAAGGAAAAGGCGGCTCTTTCAATAAAGGGCTTCTCGCTCAACGTGGAGGCAACCGAAAAGCAGAAAATCCCCACGGCAGCCCAGGCTACGGCGAAAAAAAAGAACCAGATTGAAACGAGCAGCTACGGCGAGTCATGGAAGGACATAACGGCGTATGAGTTCGACAGGGGGGACGAAAAGGCATCGAAGCGCGAAATCAAGCTTTCCGCCAGCGTGCAGCAGAAAATCAAGCTTCTGGACATGAAGCCAAAGCTCTCGTTCCAGACGGGCGGAATCTACAAGAGCGCAAGCGCGGTGACGTTCTCGGACACCACCGTGATGGAAGCATCCATTCCGTTCACTGTGAACAAAAACTCGTTCAGCATCGGCTACAAGCGCACGGGAATCGGAACAGCATCAAAAAGCATGGGCGGGGACTACATCTCCGACAGCTCGTCTCTCTTTTCCGCGCTCTCGGACAAGGACTGGCTATTTTTGACAGCACCGATGGAGGACCTGTTCAGCGGAGAGCTTTCTTCCGACGTGGCAAAAACATCACGCTCATCACAAAGCGATTCCGTGTCCTACGCCGGAACTTACGGTTTTTCATGGAAGCGCGACTTTTCTGGCACAAAGCACGATTTTTTCATTCCAAGCAAATTGTCGCTGGACCTGTCGCGAAAAATAGAGGCGGCGGAGACGAAAAGCGATTTGTACGAGATCGAGGCGAAGACGACGAACAATGCCCTCAACATGTTCGGAAGCACGGGGCTCATGCCCTTCTTCAAGTGGTACGAGCAGGACGAATTCTACACGTCGCTTTCCACGAAGGTGAAAATCCCCAGGGAAACGCCGGGGAACACAAAAGTTGCGGTGGCGGGCTACATCCAGGCGAATATGTACCTGAACGCCCACGACACGGTTGTTTCCGGAGTAGAGGGGAGTTTTGAGGACGCGGACAACTATTCGGTCAAGCTCACCGCAAAGTTCAAGCGGAATGTGGAAAAATCGATTCCCACGGAGCTAATCAGGCTGTTCAAGAAAGATTTCGACACATCGCGCCTCGGTCTCATCCGCTACGACAGCGGAAATTTCACGGCTTCGCGACAGGCGGGGGTCTCGGAGATAACGCAGAAAATCGGCTTCGAGTACACACACGGTCTTGATGTCAAGATAACGAATTTCCTCACGGTCAATTCGTCCGTGGGTCTCACCTACTCCATGACCTGGAACAAGTCGGTGTCTTTGGGCGCAAATGCCTCCCTGGGCGCGACGGTGAAGTTCTAGGCCGCCCGCGCCCAGCCCGAGAAAACAATCGCACTCATCATGTTTCGTTTTTTCACCTTAAAACTTCCAGCCAACCATTCCCCTGCCGTCGCTGGAAAACACTACGCCAATCTTGAATATTTTTTTTCCCGTAACGATGAATCTGTCCGCATAACCGTTTGCGTCAATTTGAGACAGAGCCTCAGTCGCAACTTCCTCAAAATCCCTGCCCCTATCCATCTTCAATTCAAAAACAAATACGCTGTCTTTCGTTGCGACGACGACATCGCTCCGCCCTGCCACAGACTGAAGCTCACTCACCACCCTGTAACCTGAGAGACGGAAAATCAAGTGCGTTACGGACTCGTAGTAGTTTTCGCACATTTCCTTTTTGACTACAGTTGGAAGA
>JAFPYB010000135.1 GCA_017412405.1 Treponema sp.
AAAAACAAAGTATTTGCTATCATCTTTGTTTCAAGATACGATAAAAAATCGGTTTCAAGGATGGTATGGCATGAATCTGGGGCTTTTGGTTCGGATTTTTACGATTCTCAAAAATCAAAAAAAGTCGCGGTGGGCCATGATGCGCCTTCGGGAAAAGAAGCTCCGCCGCCTGCTTCGTTTTGCCTACAAACGCTCGCCTTATTATCGGGAGACTTTTGCGGCGCGGGGAATAACCGAAGAAAATCTTTCTTCGGTGCCGTTGGAGCATTTTCCCACCATCGACAAGGACACGTTGATTGCCCATTTTGAGCGGATTGTGACGCGGGGAGGGGTGAGCCAGCATCTCCTGCGGGAATGTGACGCGGGGACGACTCTGCCCGGCGTTCATTTTGTCCATTCATCGGGAACGACTGGAACTCCGCGCTATTTCTACTACGACACGGACGCGTGGAACACCATGCTTGCGGGTATCATCCGCGGGGCGTTTTGGGGCATGGGCTTTTGGAAAATGGTTTCCGTTGTGGCCCGCGGGGCGAGATTGTGTTACATTGCGGCGGTCAACGGGAATTATGGCGGCGCGGTTTCCATTCAAGATGGAATTGTGGGGCTGAACGCTGAAAAACTTTTCATCGATTTGAATACACCTGTTTCTCAATGGCTTCCAAAAATCAAGGAATTTTCGCCAAGTATGCTGATGGGGTATCCTTCCGCGCTAAAAATCCTTGCCGAGCAGGTTGAGGCGCTTGGGGTTGACGGCGGAGGTTTTGACAAAAATCGCATACAGCAGATTGTGACCTGCGGCGAGCCGCTGCTGCCATCGTGCCGCGCCTATTTGGAAAAAGTATTCGCCCGCCATGTCATAAATTTTTACGGCACAAGTGAAAGCCTTGCGCTCGGGCTTGAAGATTCGCCCGAAGACGGCATGATTCTCTTTGACGACCTCAATTATATAGAAGAAATTGATGGAAAAATGTATGTGACCTGCTTGTACAATTATGCCCAACCGCTTATCCGCTACCATGTCTCAGACAGAATCAGGTTGCTTCCAGATGTCCCCCCAAAAAAAGACATGGTTCCGTTTTCCCGATGCAGCGTGGTGCAAAGCCGCGAGGAAGACATCATGTGGTTTACCGACGGAACGCGGCGGGAGTTCTTGCATCCGCTTTCTGTGGAGGGATTTTGCATTGAGGGACTCTTGGATTACCAATTCGTGCAGAAAAGCGATGCTTCATTTTTGGTCGTCTTGGAAATCGGGCGTGGAAAAACACGGACAGAGGCGGAGGAAATCGGCAGAAAAATCAGCATGGAGATACAGTCTATTCTGGATGAAAAAAATCTTGATTTTGTTGATTTTTCCATTTCGTTTACAGATAAAATTGCACCTTCATCCAACGGCAAGAAAAAACTTGTTGTGTTGGATATGTAACCAATGCTTTTTAGGCATAACTTGTTATAAAAACAAAGTATTTGCTATGAACGGACAATACCCCTATACTTAAATCATAAGATTTGGTGAGAAAACAGCGCGGCTTGCGGCTGTCGGTTTTTTCACTGGGCTATAGGAGTTTTTATGAAACAGACAAAAACAATTTGCGCGTTTCTTGCGTTTGCGGCGCTTGCATCAGCGGTATTTGCAAAACCAAAGTCGAATAAGGAGGAGAAAATGAGCACTGAAGAGCATTACACGTTCGAGCTTCCTGCGGAGGTTGTCCGCACGAAAGTCCACTTCAAGAACCATTTCGGAATCGAGCTTGCAGGCGACCTCTATACGCCCAGGTCCGCCCCGAAGAAAGGCAACGCCGCCGTCGCCGTCGCCGGCCCTTTCGGTGCGGTGAAGGAGCAGGCGAGCGGCTTGTACGCGGCAACAATGGCATCCCGTGGTTTCGTCGCTCTCGCGTTCGACCCGTCGTTTACGGGAGAGTCGGGCGGAGAGGTGCGCTACATGAACAGCCCTGACATCAACACCGAGGATTTCATGGCTGCGGTGGATTTCCTCTCGGTTCAGAAGAACATCGACCCGGAGAAAATCGGAATCATCGTAATGTGGGGGTGGGGCGGCATGGCGCTGAACACGGCCGCAATCGACACAAGAATCAAGGCGACTCTCGTCTCGACGATGTACGACATGAGCAGAATCTCCGCCAACGGATACTTCGACAGTGCGGACAGCGAGGAAGCGCGGTACGAAGCGAGAAAGTCCCTCATGGCTCAGCGCACGGAGGATTTCAAGAACGGAAGCTACAAGCTGGGAGGAGGCGTTGTAGACCCGCTCCCTGTAGACGCTCCGCAGTTCGTAAAGGACTATCACGCATACTACAAGACACCGCGCGGCTACCACGAGCGCAGCCTGAACTCCAACGGAGGCTGGAACGTCACTGCCGGAACTTCCCTCATGAACACGAAGCTCCTTGCGTACTCCAGCGAAATCCGGAACGCAGTCCTCGTCATCCACGGCGAAAAAGCCCACTCGCGCTACTTCGGCGAGGACGCGTTCAAGAACATGACGGCCGGTTCAAAGTACACGGCGAACAAGGAGCTTTTGATTGTTCCGAACGCGACACACTGCGACTTGTACGATGGCGGGGAGGGGAACTTCATTCCCTGGGACAAAATAGAGTCGTTCTTCAAAACGTACGTGAAGTAAAAAAGCAAATAAAATAGAAGAAAAGTGCAATCCGGCACGGAGTGTTTTTCGCTCCGTGCTTTTTTGCCAGTAGGAATTTCAGTGGGAAAAAAGCTTGTGTCCTTCTTTGCCTTGCGTCACCGCAACTTTTGCGCCATTTTTGCGTTTTAAAAGTCTAATTGCACTGCGCCACTTGGCGTTGAAAGTAAAATCTCCAACATTTTTTTCTCTAAAAATTTGGGTAGTGCACACTAACCATTGAAATTCAACTATTTACCACTTGTAAATGCCAAAAGGGGCGTATAATCGCCTGCATCCGCTTTTCTTAAAGCATCAATGTAAATGCTCCGAACTTCTGAAACATTTACAAGATTTCTTATTACTTTTCCATTATATTTTTCAGGGGATTTATAACTTACAGGTTATTTTGATTCCAGCGGGAAACCATGCCGTGCATACAAAAGGCTTGCTCAACAAAAAGCTGTCGGACAAGCCAGCGCACACTCGCCTACCACTCGAATATTGCCCAGCGGTCGTTCATTTTGGGAAGGAGTTTTGCAAAAAGCCAGCCGCGGACAGAGTGCTTTTTCATCTCCTCGTTAAAGCTGTGTTCTTCCACAAACCGGATTCCATCGCACAAGTCGGCTATTTCCCGGCCGCTCCAAGTGCCGCTCTTGAACACCGCATTCGTTGCCCGCACAACATCATGGTGCTTTTGGTTGTTGGCAAAAAGCGGATTGTTCTGCTCGGCAATAAGCGTGCCGTGCTGGAAATTCGCTTTTAATATAGAAAGAAATTTGCTGATTTCATCCAGCGAAAGATACATGAAAAGCCCCTCTGCAAGAAAAAGGCTCGGCGCATTTTTCCGCTGCGATTCCGCCTTGACAGCGGAGCACCATGACTCTTCAAGCACATTTCCTGCAATCATCGTCACGCGCTCCCGCTCGTCAAAGACTTTTTTCCGCGCCGCAATGGAATCGGGCAAGTCCACGTCGAACCAGCTGATTTTTCCGTTGTCCACGCGGGCAAAACGATTGTCGAATCCTGAACCAAGATTTGCGATGACCGCATTCGGATTTTTTGCCACAAAATCATTCACCATGCGGTCAAGCATGACCGTCCTGGCAACAACGCCCTCGTGGGAAAGGAATTTGTCGAACGGTCTCGTGTCCATATCAAGATGTTCGATAATCTGCACTGCCACATCGTCTTTTACCCGCGCGTTTTTCCTGCGGGTTTCATTGGCCTTGATTGCCACCGGAATAAGGGCGGTGGTCTGCACATCGCCAAGCTGTAAAGTCATTTTTTGCTCCTGTAATTTTTGTTAGCATATAACAACATAATATATAACAGTGTTACAATTGTCAAGATAGCAGTGTTATATTATAATCGGTCGTATGGCAGAAAATTCCACCCTCCAAAAAATCCAGCAAATTGCAACAAGCGAATTCCTGAGCAAAGGCTTCCGAGGGGCATCCCTTCGGGAAATCGTGCGAAAAGCGGGAGTCACGACGGGAGCCTTTTACGGCTACTACAAGAGCAAGGAGGAGCTTTTCAACGCCCTCGTGTCGCTCCACGGCGACTATGTGCTAGACTTTTTCAAGGAAACAGTCTCCAAATTCAAGAGCCTTCCAAAATCAGACTGGGCAAAAAATATGTCCGACTACTCAGACAGGGGCATGAGGGAGATTTTTGAATACGCCTACGAAAACAAGGACGCATTCCGCCTTATTCTATCCGCCTCAGAGGGTACAAAATGGGAAAATTTCATACACAGGATTGTTGAAGTCGAAATCGAGATGACGCATCTTTTCTACCGCGAAATCGAGAAGGAGGGCTACAAGCCGTTCGCTTTCGATCCAACGCTAGAGCATATGATAATCAGCGGGGAGTTTTCCGCATTTTTTGAGCTTATCGTCCATGACATTCCAAAGGAAGAGGGGCTTAGGTGCGTAAAAGAGCTGCATGATTTTTACCAGGCGGCATGGGCAAGCGTCTTGAAGATGGAGAAATGAATATGATTTTGCAGGCTGACCGCGGCCTACATCGTCTTGAGCTGCTTTTTCCGCTCGTACATTTTCATGTCGGCACGGCTGAACATTGTGCAAAAGCAGTTGTCCCGGACTTTGTTGAACTCGGTGCAGCCGCAGGCTATAACCACGTCGCCGCATGAACTGTTCTTTTCCATGCAGGAATCGAATGTTTCAAGCAGCTCCGCCCTGTTCCTGAAATCCTCGCCCATGAGAAACGCCACGAACTCGTCCCCGCCTATGCGGTAAATCGGGCTGTGCTTGAATGTGTGGCAGATAATCGTGCAGGCAGACTTGATGAGCCTGTCGCCCTCCTCGTGTCCCCTCGTGTCGTTTACGAGCTTTAATCCGTTCACATCGAACACGACAATGGCAAAATCCTTGAGAATTCCGTCCTCAATCCGCCTGTCAATTCCAATCACGTCTTCCTGATACGAATTCTTGCTTTTTACGCCGGTGAGGGGATCCGTGTACGCCATGAATCTGGCAGAACCAAGCTCCTGCTCGCGGATTTGCTCCACTTGAAAAAGCCGTTCAAGTTCCTCGCGCCGCGCCTCCTTCTCGTCCTCCAGAACAAAAGTGTGGATTAGGCAGATGCCCAGCAGATATCCCAGCGAATAGAAAGGAAGAACAGGATACAAGGTGGCGAGGACAACAAAGATTGTCATCGCGATTCCGAATCCGCCGATTGTGCGATGGCGATGGCGGATTTTTCCCCGCGTCTTTACCGTGACTGAAAGCATATGGACGGAAGTTGCCAAAAAAAGCAGAATCTGGGCGAACATTGTGGCAGTCCGGGCTTTTCCCGTGTGATACGTTCCGTTTTCGTCAAAATAGAACATAATGGGAAAAAACAAATTCATCACGAGCACGATGAACTCAAATCCAAGAAAAACAATTCCTGCATATTTTAGGGCAACGGAGAAAAAATTCACCTCACGGATATATGTGATGACGTAGCGCGTCCAAAAAACCACGGCGACTGCCACAGCCATAAAATAAAGCTCCGTCCATATTGAAGAAAGAAGAGGATTCCTCAAATTGTGCACAAATCCCCAAGAAATATCGAACAAATAAAAAATCAGCACACAGATGAGAAACAGCTTGTAGGACGAATGAGCTTCGGAGGTTTGCTCAATTTGGGGATGGCGCAAAACATCATAATTGATGATGATATGAACCAAAAGCGCAATGATACTTATGCTTGCATAATCCATGTCCAAACTTTCTCCAACTACAATAATAACATGGGTTAGCCATATCCGCCACAAAAAAATATGAAAATGGAAGAAATGAAAAAGCAACGATGCTTACTGATGATGAACTTAACAATCTTTCTGGTGGCTTAGGCTCAGGCGGCTGCCATATTAAGAAATTACGCCGAAAGAAGAATCAAGAAAAAATCAATGAGATTCGCCGACGCTGGCGCGAGCAAAACGCACAAGAAAATGACATCTAGGCTCAAAATCAGGTGGCTGTCCAAAAAGAATGGGCAGCCACCTGATTTTTATTCTTTCTCAAATTCCGGCTTCCATGCGGCGAACTGCACGAGCTGTTCTTCGGTGCGGTGGTAGTATCGCTCGCCCTTGTCCAAATCGGCGATTCTTGCCATTTCGTCGGCGGTCAGTTCAAAATCCATTATTGCAAGATTGTCCTTTATGTGTGAGACATTCTTGCTTCCGGGAATCACCACAAAGCCCATCTGAATGTGCCAGCGGAGAATGACCTGGGCGGGGAACTTCCCGTATTTTTCGCCAAGCTCAGCGAAAACAGGCTCTTCTATCAAAGATTTGTCGCCGTGGCCGAGGGGATACCAGCTCATGAGGCGGATTCCGTGCTTGTCCAGCGTGGTCCGCAAATCATTCTGCGTGAAATATGGATGGGCTTCCACCTGAATGAACTGGGGCGCAATCTCCCATTTCTTCTCAAGCTCTTCTATATACTTGCCTTCAAAATTGGAAATGCCGATAGCCTTTGCCTTTCCTTCCCGGTAAGCCTTTTCAAGCTGCCGGTAGCCGGAAAGCCAGTTTCCAGCCGGCTGATGGATGTAGAGCAAATCCACATAGTCCACGCCGAGACGCTCCAGAGTCTCGGCCACCGCGTTCGGGTTTTCGTATTCGCTCGGCCAGAGCTTTGTGGAAAGAAAAACTTCCTTGCGGTCGATTCCGCTTCCCTTGATTCCTCTGCCGACAGCCCTCTCGTTCACATAAGCGTTTGCCGTGTCGATAAGGCGGTAGCCCATCTTCAAAGCCTCGCGTGTGCTGTTCTCGGCCTCTGCGGGAGAAAGCATGAAAGTTCCAAGCCCGATGACGGGGCAGCTGATTCCGTTGTTCAGTTTGGTTGATTGCATGTAAGCCTCCTTGTTTTCTATAGAAATGATACTCTATGGGGAAGGAAAAAGTACAATATTACTTTTGCAAGCTGCAATGCGTTTGGTGCATAGTCGCGTTTTTTTTTGACAGGTGAAATCAGTTCACCCAAAGTCAGATTCCGCCGCAGACAGAACAAGCGAACGCTACAGGGATAAAATTTTCCCATTAAGACCAGTAATTTTAGGAGAATTTTATCTGGTGAAAGTCATTCCGTCTTTCCACTCCCCCTGCCATTTCTTTACACATTCCAAAATCCGCTCGGCCGTTTCCTGCTCTTTCTGCTGGTATGTGTGTCCAGTTCCTTCTATATAAATGAGTTTATTTTGCACGGCTGTTGGAAAATACTCGTTGATATTCTGTAAGTAACCCGCTGGGTCGCCGTAGGTAAAATTGTCCCGAGTTCCGATTAAGAGCGCGCCTGTGTGGGTGACATTCTCCACTTGGGAAAAATCGCGGCCGGCTTCCACATGCACATTGTTCAGCGTGTCGGAAAAGAGCCAGTCGTGAGCGGTGTCTGCAATGCAGGGAATCCAGCCCAAAAGGTCAAATGGCAGCCGCTCGTCTCCGTGTCCGTTTTCACACATTTTGCGAACAGTCTGCTTTTCTTCTTCCGTTACTAATGAAGTTAGATATTCCACGTTGCAGGGGCTTAAAAGCAAAAATCGGTCGATTCGGCTGTCGTGAGTGTTTGCAAGATAATGAATCACTTTGTTCGCACCAAGGGAATGTCCTGCAAGCACGATGTGGCGGTAGCCCGCATTTTCAGCCCAGTCGATGTAGGCAGCGATGTCTTCGTCCGCATAGGAAAAACGCTCGTTCCAGGAGCCGATGACTTCCGCCTTTCCTGTGAGGACATTTCGGGTGTTGATTTCGCCAAAAGCGTCGCAGACCTGGGCATACACAAAATCTATTCCAGCCCCGTTCAGCGTGTTGCCGAAGTTGAAGTAAAAGGGATTTGAATAGAAGTTTCCGTGTATTCCTGTGATAGCGATGACCACCGTATCGGTTCGACTTCGCTCATCGACCGCCGCACTTTTCTCATCACTCGATGTGCCATTTACTATCGGGGTGCTGAGCGTAGACGAAGAAAAGAGAACTCCGTCCAGAACCGTGCCACGCTTTGCAACTGCCTCGATGTTTTCTGCCCTGCCGTTTAGCTGCCATTTCATGAGTTCGCCTCGTTTCTGTTGAACACGCATCTGTGCATGTAGGACGAATAGCAGCCGTTACAGGACACGCACTTGGACACTTCGCTTTTGTCTGTCTGCAATTTATGGGGAAAGTCTGGCTCGCATACAAGGGGGCGGGAAAGAGAAAGTGCTGTAATGTCTGTTTTGTTCAGCGCATCTTCCATTACGGCGCGGCTTCTGAATCCACCTACGCAGATTACGGGAGTTTTTATTTCGTCTGAAAGGCGTGACGCAAATGGAACAAAATATCCTTCGTTCACTCCTGCTCTGATTCCTCCCACGGATGTTCCGTTGCCGCTTGCTTCGATTGAGTCGATTCCGTCCTTATCGAGCAGTCTGCATATTTCGAGGCTTTCTTTTTCTGTAAGTCCGTCTTGGGTAAAGTCGCTGGAGTTGATTTTTATGCTCACATGAAGATTGGGCGAGGCATCTCTGATTTTTGAAAGTATTTCGCAGATGATTCTTGAGCGGTTTTCTGAGTTTCCTCCATAGCAGTCTGTCCTGTGATTTACGGCAGGACTTATGAAGCGGCTCAAGAAAAAGAAATGCGCCGCATGAATCTGCACTCCATCAAAGCCTGCTTCTTTTGCCCTGCGCGCCGCATCCGCAAATTGATTTTCAACAAGCTCAATTTCTTCTCTTGTCATGTCGTCCGGTTCAACCTGAAGGGAACCTCGTCCGCCGTGGGTTCTGTAAAATGCTCCGAGTGCCAGCTGGCTAATCACAGGTACACCGTAAGAATGAATTATGTCTGTCAGTTTTTTATACTGGGGAATCAGCTCATCGTGGGAAAGACGCATCATGCCGTCAAAGTAAAAATCATTGTCACAAACGCTGGTAAAGCCTGTGACAATCGCCCCGATGCCGCCAGCCGCAAGCTCCTCGTAAATCCTGTAAGTCCGCTCGTCAATGCTCCCGTCCAAGACCGCGATTCCTTCCCAGGTTGCCGAACGGACAAGCCTGTTTTTGAGCGTCAGATGATTCAGATGGATTTTTTCAAATATTTTTTTCATAGGTCTCTCCTGCTGCTGCCCATTGAGTTTTTCAGTTTCAAGGGTAGCATTGAAAAAGAAGGTCGTAAATACTCACATTTTTGTGAGGTGTCGATAATCATACAAAGGAGAAATTGTGATGAAAGAACTGTACGGCTATGAATATTCAAAGACCTGTCCGCTTGTGTATGCGCTCACGGTGGTGGGCGCGCGGTGGAAGCTTCCCATTATCTGGTATCTGACGGAAGAGGACGGCCTGCACTACAACGAGCTTCGCCGCCGGGTACAGGGAATCACCGACACAGCCCTTGCCAGAGCCTTGCACGAACTTGAGAACGACGGAATCCTGACCCGGCGCGACGCGAAGACCATGCCCATGTCGGTGACATATCATCTGACGGATTTGGGGAAGAAGCTCATGCCCGCATTGAACGCGCTTTACGGCTGGGGCGAGGAGCACAGGGCGAACGCAGAGAAATGTAAAAGAAGCGGTGGAAATGAGTGTGTGAAAGTTTTTCTGTAAATAAGATATCCTAAGATAATTGACGAGCTGTATGGCGGTAAGATTACCGTTGTCCAGCTCGTTTTGACTATACCTAATCCCATTTTATGATAAAATCGGTATATAATTATATTACAGGATATCTGATTAACGGGAGAACAAAAAAATGGAAATCAAGCGAGTTGAGGAGAATGACAGAATAGGCGAATTCATAAATGTAGAGTTTTCAGAGTATGCTGCTGATTGTGATGTAGCACTTAACTTCGAAGAGTTTTGTTTTGTGGCAGAAGATGATGGCAAAATTGCAGGACTTATCACTGGTAGAGCATACTACAACGAGGTGCATATCGGAGATCTGATTGTTGGCAAGGCATACAGAAGAGATGGTGTTGGCAGTAAACTTGTTGAGGCTGT
>JAFPYB010000136.1 GCA_017412405.1 Treponema sp.
GCCGCGCTGGGCGTGGCTTTTCATGATGGCAAACTCCTCGTCGTCAAGCCGCCCGGGTTTTTTAAGTATTGCGTCAGGAATGCTGATTTTTCCTATGTCGTGCAGCAGCGCGATGTTGTAGAACTGTTCGATGGTGGCATCCGACTCGCCGAGCTTTTTTGCCAGCATTTTCGTGTATTTCGCCACGCGGATTGAGTGTCCGTTGGTGTATTCGTCCTTTCCGTCAACGCAGTTTGCGAACGCACCGATGATTTTGTTCATGAAATCGCGGTTTTCGCTGGCTTTCCGCTGCACAGCGCGGATTTTGAGGCGAATTGTGAAGAATGACAGTGCCACTGCCGCAATGACAAGCGCAATCCAAAACCAAATGTGCTGGTATATGTGCGCCCTTTTCAGAATGGCTACGGGTGTGGAAGGCTCGCTTTCGATTCCTTCCCTGCTTTTTGCCTTCACGGAAAAATAATACAGGCCGGGCTTCAAGTTCGTGTACGAGCCGATTCTCATGTTTGCCCATTCTGAAAAATCGTCCTCGAAGTTTTGGAGGCGCGAGCTGAAAATCACTTTTTCAGGCGCGACGAAGCTCAAGCCCGTGTACTTGATGGAAAAACGCTTTGCTCTTGGCGGTATGACGATTTTTTCACCGTGGTACTCGTAAATGTTGTTGTCTATGGCATAGCTTTCAATTTCGATTTTTGGCGGAATCTTGCCCTTGAGCGTCTTGTTTGGGTCGTAGATGGCAAAACCATCAACGAGGGTGAACCACAGCCGTCCCGTGGAGTCAATCTGGGAGAACGCCGTGGATGTGGCCCCTCCTGTCACAAGCCCGTCCGAGCTTGTGTAGTATTGCACCGGAACACGCTCGGTCTTTTTCTGCGCCACGCTTTCCATGTCGCGCATATCAGCCGAGAGAATTCCCTTGTTTGTGAGAATCCACGCCGTTTCGTTTTTGTCCAGAAGCAGCTGGAACACGCTGTCCGTTCCAAGTCCGTTGCGGGAGTTGAAATTCGTGAAGGAATCGTTTTCCTCATCGTACTTGGAAATTCCCGTTCCCGTTCCAATCCACAGATTGCTGCCCACCATCTCGATTTTGAAGATGACGTTTCCTGCAAGCCCGTCCTGCGTTGTGTATGATTTTACGATGTTTTCGTCTTTGAGAACGAATATTCCGCCGCCGTTCGTTCCAACCCATATCTGATTCTTTGCGTCTTCATACAGCCACATGATGTAGTCGTTCGTAAGCCCGGCGTCTTTTGTGAGCGTTGAAACCGTGCCGTCCCTGCGTATGATGGAAAGCCCAGAGGCAGTTCCGGCGTAGTAGTCGCCGCTTGATGACTTGAGGGCCACGCGGCATCTGTTCACCGAGATTCCGTCCGATACAGCCCACGTCCTGATTGAGTCGTCCTGGGACATTATGCAGAAGGGGATGGATGTGGAGAATGCCGCCACCAGAATCTCGCCGTCTTCCGTGCGGGTGACATGCCTGACACGTGTTCCCTTGTAGCGTTTGGTGAGGGTGTTTTCAACGAACTCTTTTCCATTGTAGCATAGAACGCCTGTATCAGTTCCGAGCCATGTGACTCCCCGTGATTTGTCTTCGCACACCGAGTTCACGCTGAAACCAAGATGGACGGTGGTGAATTTTCCCTGCGTCATTTTCATGAGACCGCCGCGGTTCAGCCCAATCCAGATGTTTCCTTCCGTGTCCTCCAGCACTGCGGTGATTCCGTTGTCTGAGAGTCCGTTGGCGGTGTCGTAGTGGGTTTCCATGCCGTTGTGCAAAATGGTGAGACCGAAATCAGAGCCGCACCATATGGAGCCGTCTGAGTCGAACATGATTTCGTTCACCACGGTTCCCCGCTTTCCCTCATGGGACAAATCGAATACTGTTTCTTCCCCGTCCTTGAGCCGGACGGCATAGTGGGGCGTTGCGCCGAACCACAGGGCGCCGTCCTTGTCCTGCGCCACCGTGTGCACGCTCTGGACTTTCGTTTCCTGAAATCCGCTGAACTTCTTGAGTTTTCCATCCGAAAAAACAAAAAGCTCGTTTTCAAATCCCGTGCATATCCAGATTTTCCCGTCGCTGTCGCAAAGAAGGTTTGACACATGGATGTTCTTCTCGGCGAGAGCCGGCGGTATGACGACTTCGCTTGTGGGCGCAATGTAGCACAAGCCTGTGGCAGTTCCAACCCAAATGTTTTTGTCCTTGTCCTCGCAAATGGCGTTTATCTTGTTGTTTGGAATGCCGTCTTCCCGCGTGTATTTTGCCACGTCGCCGTTGGGGGTTAGTCTGGTGATTCCCTCGTCGTTGTGCCCAACCCACAAGTTTTCCTCCGAGTCCTGGAAAAGAGCGTGCACCGAGGCAAAATCATATTTTTCGCTGACTGAACGGTTTATGACCGTGAATTCCACCCCGTCAAAACGCACGAGTCCGTCATATGTCCCAATGTAGATGTAGCCTTTTTTGTCCTGCAGGAGTGCGGTTACAGTCATGCCTGGAAGTCCGTCCTCTGTTGTCCATGTCTTTGTGACGAAATCGCCTAGAAATGACTGGTCGAGTGGTTGCTTGATGGGTGCCGACGAAAAAATGTCTGCACATAGAAAAACAGCGCACAAAGCATACGCAAAAACTTTTTTCATGATTCTTCTATTATATAGATATATAAAATCTATGTCGATTCTTAAAGATAAATTGATATTTTTTTGCGCAATCGGTCCGTCACGCATTGAGTTTGTGGGGCGTTGTGCAAAAAAATTACCAGCCCCTTGCGCTCTTGACCGAAAAATCCACAATGCCGCGGAGTGCTTCTTCATTTTTCTTCAAAAAAGCCAGCCTGTAATGGGCGCAGGCCTCTTCGTCAGTGATTGGAACCGTCACCGCTCCCGCAGGATTCTGGGCGTGGGTGTTGGCAAGCTCAGTCACAAAGGTGAGGGGATTCTGGGAATTTATCACATTTGTGTAGACCATGATGTCGTCGTATTCAATGTATACCGCGCCGGGAATCAAGTCCCGGTGAACCTTGTGCCAGAAGCCGGTTTTTGTGTACTCCCGGATTTCCTTTCCCCCAAGGTCGGCGAATTTTATGGATTTTTTCTTTGAAAGCTCATCGGTCAGGGGAATCCTCATGCAAAGCTGCTCGTCCGTAAGGGGGAGTGTGGAGATTGCCTCGCTTTCAATTTCCTTCCGCACGATGGCAAGGTCTGCCTTTTCAGAAAGCAAAAGGGAGATAATCGAGTCCTCGTCAGGCATGGAAGATGTGATTTTGATTTTTGGAAAAGCCGCTCCCAGCTCTGCCGACAGTTTCCACAAGGGAGCGGGGGCGCAGGTCACAATCCGAATGTGCTTTTCTTCGTTTTTGAGGGCATGTGCTTTTTTTAAGAGGGCATCCGCGTCAGAAAGCACTTTTTTCGCTTCCTCCACAATTGCCGCCCCCGCCTCGTTCAAGACCATGCTGTTTTTCGTCCGGTCAAAAAGAGGCAGACCCAGCTCATCTTCCAGCCGCTGAATCGAACGGCTCAAGGCAGGCTGGGAAATATTGAGCCTTTCCGCCCCATGAGAAAGCACCTTTTCTTCCGCAATGACCACAAGCTGTTTAAGCTGAACAAGTTCCATCGGCCTATTGTAACACGGATTTCCACAATGCGCAAAAAGGAATTATTGTGGCGGATATAAAGAAAATTATGGAAAATTGCTGAAAAAAACAGCAGATTTTGAGCATGCGGCTTAAATAAGATGCAGAAAATGAAATTCTATGGTATAACCATAGGTGGGGGTGATTTTATGTTGCCAGTTGCGATAAACGACATAAAGAATGAAATACTTAATACAGTAAAAACCTCAAAAATCTATCTTTTTGGCTCCTATGCTCGTGGAACACAGACGGCACAAAGCGACTATGATTTTTTTGTCGTCATTCCAGACGGATCCATGCGACCATTAGAAGCAATGCAGAAAATCTACTGTTCGCTTGCAAAATCTCCAATGACTGTCCCTGTTGATATTCTTGCATCTTATGAAAAAGATTTTGAAGAGAGAAAAAAACTTACCTCATCAATAGAACGGACAATTCAAAAAGAAGGAATTTTGCTTTATGGAGCATGAGCTTGTTACTCAATGGATGCAAAAATCGCAAGATGATTATATCAGTGCAACAGTCCTTATGGATAGAGTCATTCCTCCACAAATAGAAATTGCCTGCTACCACTGTCAGCAATGTGCAGAAAAGGCATTGAAAGCATTTTGTATTTATAAGAATTCGGAAGTGCAAAAAACACATAACTTGATAGTGTTGTGCCAGCAATGTGCTTCTTTAGATTCAGAATTTTCGACATTAATTGCTGACTGTGCTAGGCTCACTCCGTATTCTGTGCAAACTCGCTATCCTAACAATATAGAGATTTTGGAGTCAGAGGCAAAAGCTGCTCTTGTCTTAGCAAAGAAAATCTACGACTTTACAGAAAACAAAGTTTTAAAAACAAAATAACCTTTATCAGGTCAAATTTTTCCCCCCCCCACGGAAGATATTTTTTTCCACAATGCGCTATACACATACTGGCTTGCAAAAGTTATATTGTACAAATCTTCCTTTCTTTTTTAGAATTAAATCATGGAGGAAGACATGAAAACTCTCATCGCATATTTTTCCCATACGGGCGAAAATTACTTTGGCGGCTCTATCAAGAATATCTCAAAGGGCAACACCGAGGTCGTAGCAGAAATCATTGAAAAACTTTTAACTTGCGAGTTTGGCGAAGACAAACTCGATAACTTCGCGCCAGCGAAGTTTGAAATTCAGACCGTAAAGGACTATCCCGTAAACTACAAGGAATGTACCGAAGTTGCCGCCGCAGAAGGCAGGGCAGGGGAACGCCCCGCGCTCAAAGGCTCTCTCCCCAGCATAGCCGACTACGACACAATCATCCTGGGCTACCCCTGCTGGTGGGGAACCATGCCCCAGGCAGTCTTTACTTTTTTGGAGAGCGGGGATTTTTCTGGCAAAAAAATCTTGCCATTCTGCACCCACGAGGGAAGCGGCATGGGAAGGAGCGAAAGCGACATCAAAAAACTCTGTCCCAAGGCGATTGTTGCAAAAGGACTGGCGGTCAGCGGTTCCAGCTGCCATAGCGCGGAAGCCAGCGTGAGAAAATGGCTTGAAGCAAATTGAAAGCTGAAAAGCGCAAGGGATAGTAGCCGCGCGAAGCGTTCCGAACAAAGTGAGGAATGAAGCGATAGCGGAACGGCGGATAGCCCGACCCTTGCTTGGTGAGCGAAGTCGAACCAGGCAAGGGATGCGCCCAAAATATCAGGAGAAAATTTTTATGAAAATCAAATCACTTTTTTTGGCGGCTTTGGTCGGATTTTTGGCTTTGAGCACAGCTTCGGCAAAATCTCTGGTGGTCTATTTTTCCCGCACGGGAGAAAATTATGCCGTCGGAAATATCAGCGAGGGAAACACGGCCATTATCGCAAAGATGATTGCCGCAAAGACTGGCTCAGACATTTTTGAAATCATTCCTGAAAAGGATTATCCCGCCGCATACAAGGCCTGCACCGATGTGGCGAAGGCCGAACAAAAGCAAAAGGCCCGCCCGGCCTACAAGGACGATGTTGACACGAGCGGCTACGATACAATCTACATCGGCTACCCAATCTGGTGGGGAGACATGCCCCTGGTGGTCTACACTTTCCTTGAAAAACACGATTTGAACGGAAAAACAATCCTGCCATTCTGTACCCAAGAGGGAAGCGGAGTGAGCGGCACCGACGGAAAAATCAAGCGGCTCTACAAAAACGCCACGGTAAAACAAGCCCTTGCCGTCCGTGGAACCACCGCCCAGAATGAGCGGGCACGTCTGTGAAAACCTGATTCGGATGATGGGGGATAAAAGCACCCTACGCGCCATTACGAAAACCAGTGATGAAAAGACGGACCTGGCCCC
>JAFPYB010000137.1 GCA_017412405.1 Treponema sp.
ACTTTTTATTGGAAAGAAAAGTACCACAAGAACGCCAGAAAATCATGTTTCTGCACCAAAAATCAGGGCCTTGGCAGTAGATGCCGCATGCAGCGGAAACCCTGGCAGAATGGAATATCGCGGCGTGATGACAGACTGCGGCGAACAGATATTTCACATGGGACCTTTTGAAGACAGCACCAACAACATAGGCGAATTTTTGGCACTCGTACACGGACTGGCACTCATCAAGCAGAAAAAATGGGACATGCCGCTCTACTCCGACAGTCGCACCGCCATCAGCTGGATTAAAGCAAAAAAATGCAAGACAAAACTGGCAGAAAACGAAAAGAACAGAGCTGTGTTCGAACTTATCCGCCGCGCAGAAAAATGGCTTGCAGAAAATCAACCGCTCACTACTCCTATTAATAAATGGGAAACTGAAAAATGGGGCGAGATACCCGCAGATTTCGGACGCAAATGATTGGAAGAGATGAAGAACAAGCCAACAGTGATGAAATATCGTGATGAGCTGGACAAAAGCTACGGTGTAGCCGGAATGGTTCTTGGGCTGACGGTGTTTGATGCCGATGACCTGTTCACGGCTGTTCGGCTTGATGGCGAGGACTCGTCATGCATCCAGTTTACGCCCGAGTTTTTCTTTGCCGGCAATCCGCGCTTGTCTCCGCGGGGAGCGTGGCAGTACATCGTGGGCCACTATCGTGTCTCGGTAGGTTTGGCGGTCGCCAATGCCCTATGTCGACGAATGGTGCTCGACAACAGCCGTGTTGACGACAAGCTGCGCAATGATCTGCTGGATGCTGCATGTGATGATGGCCGCGATTATTGCCAGCTCGAGAGAGATGAGGTGGAACCCATCTTTGACGAGGTGTTTGAGCAATTGACGAGGTTGTTCGGCGACAGCAGGGTGCGAAAGGCGATGGACACCTTTGCCGACGCATTGCAGCAGCGCCGCACCATGTCACACATCGATGTTGCCGACATTATGCAGCAACTCAATCTCATTTGACTTATATATTATATTATTAATGTGTCAACAATAAAAAACAGAATACAATGCAAACGGTAATCTTTCATTCGACGATATATGGTCCTGTTCACAGCAGGCGCCTAGGAATGTCCCTCGGTATCAATCTCATGCCTAACGACGGCAAGATTTGTTCTTTTGATTGTGTCTATTGTGAGGCGGGTTTCAATGCCCAGGGCCCGGGTAAGGACGGGCTGCCCAGCCGCGAAACCGTTAAGAGGCAGCTCCGCAACGTGCTCAATGAGATGAAGCAGGCGGGGCAGACGCTCGACGTCATCACTTTCTCGGGCAACGGCGAGCCGACGCTGCACCCCGATTTCAAGAAAATCGTGGAAGACGTGCTGCGGTTGCGCACTGAGTTCTTCCCCGATGCCAAGGTGACCGTACTCAGCAATTCGACCATGGCGGGCAAGAAGACTGTGGCCGACGCTCTGCTCAAGGTGGACAACAATATCCTCAAACTCGACAGCGCCATTCCCCACACCTTCATCGCCATCAACCGCCCCGTTTCGCCCAACTGCCTGCCTGAGGGTGTTATCGCCGACCTCAAGAAGTTCCAGGGGCAGTGTGTCGTGCAGACCATCATGATAAGAGGCGAATATGACGGAAAACACTTTGACAATACCACCGATGAGGAACTTGACGCGTTGCTCCGCGCTTATAAGGAAATCCAGCCGCGCGAAGTGATGCTTTACAGCATCGACCGCAAGACTCCTGCCGAAAACCTTGAAAAGATCTCGAAACAGGAGCTGGAGCGCATCGCCAAGCGTTTCCGCGACGGCGGAATCAAGGTCCAGGTTAACGCCTAATAAGCCCAAAATACGGCAAAAAACCGTTTTGACGGTTAACCACGTAAAATCCGGCAATTTTTTATTTTGAAGAAATTGTCAGATTATCAGCGGTTTGCGAAAATTGGTAAATTTTTTTTGAAAAAAAGTTGCTGAAAAATTTTGCCAGTTCGCGGAACGGTTGTAATTTTGCAACGCTTTTCGACTCACAAGATGCAAATTGCGTGAGCGATTTTTTTGACGCCCTAAGGGGCGGGGTCGGAGGGCCGATGGAAGAGTTCATTGAAATGTTTGCAATGAGGAAATTGACAGTGCAGAGACAAGGAAGGGAAACTCCCGGGTCCACACGTCAAGATTCCGAAGACAGGTAGATACACGAGCACAGCG
>JAFPYB010000138.1 GCA_017412405.1 Treponema sp.
ATTGAATCAGCAGTATTTTCTGCGCCAGTAGCTCCTCTGAGAGCGTACAATCTTTTCATATTCATCAATTTCCTTATTTTTTCAGTATCAGGTATTTTATCACGACAACAGGGCAAAGTCAAAAGCATGAGTTTTTGCAGACGCCCTATTTATAAAAAGTATAACTTTATTTAGAATTAATTGAAATGCCATCGAACCAAGAACATTTTCCAATAACGCTGCGCCTTTTCCGCCGAGCCGTGATTTTCATGTTTTTTCTGCTCATTGCATACGCAATCCTGTTTTTCACGGGAAACTACCAGAATTTTCTTCCGGAAAACGTAAACCTCATACTCACGCTCACAACACTTGTTGCAACAGTGCTATTTTTTTCGAGCATCATTTCCATAGTGCTGCTCATTTTCTATTCAATAAGGGCAAAAAAGCCGCTTGTTCTCACCCAGCTGATTTTTTTCGTATTCACCACGGTCTTTTCGTCCGCCTTCGCCGTGTTCACTCGTTGGATTTCGATTCTCACGGAAGGTTTTTGACAACGACACGCGCAGAATGAGGCGCGGCAAGGACGAAACTTCCCGATTCCACCGTAAGAGCCACTGGTCTTCCCGCGCGGAAACAGTCGGGCGATATCCTGTTTGAAATGCTCGGAAGCCCTTCCTTCCTGAAAAGCCCGGACTCCCACAAAAGCCCCTCGCTTTTTATGCGCCCGCCAGTACGGCACGCGCTTGTGCGCAGGACCGACACCATGTCGTCCAAAGCCACGTCATACAATTCGGCGCACGACCGCTCTCCCAAAAAATACAAAAACTGATTTCCAGAAAGCCACACGTCGGGGCGCAAGTCCGTGGAAAACAAGTCAAAAACAGCAATAAGATGGTCAATTCTTTCGCCACCACCTGCTCCAACAAGTATTATTTTGTGCACATCATCAGCATTTTTCGATATATATTTTTTTGCTTCGTCCAACGCAAGCTCAGTGTCTGTAAAATCTTTGTCCACAATATGATTCTGGATTATTTTCTTCGGATATTTTTCAAGGAGCTTATTGTCGCCCAAGCTGTCCCAATCACCCAATATCAATTCAGGAGAAAAATCAATCGACGTAAAAAAACGATTGAACGCCTCAAGCGTCCTAAGCCCCGAATCGGCCGCTATGACGAACGGCTTTTCCACCTTCTCCACGGCAAACAAATCAGAAAAAAATTTCTCGCAGACAAAAGGTTCCGGCGCATTTCCGCCCGTGAAAACAAAAATGAACATAGTAAAAAATCCTTTATTCTGATATTATCGAAAGCTCTTGAAAGGAAAATCAGAATGAAATCAATAAAAATTCCCTATGAACTTAAAAAGATGAACGATATTTTTGAATCAAACGGCTTCGAGGCCTTTTTGGTTGGTGGAGCCGTGCGCGACATGATTCTGGGGAAAAACGCATCAGACTGGGACGTTGCAACGAATGCGCATCCAACGGATGTCCAAAGGATTTTCCACAAAGTCATTCCTACAGGAATTGCCCACGGAACAGTGACCGTCCACCTGTTCGGAAAGGAAATCGAAGTCACGACGTACCGCTGCGACCACAACTATTCCGACGGGCGGCATCCAGACAGCGTGACGTTCGCCGCATCAATCGAGGACGACTTGAGCCGCCGGGACTTCACCATGAACGCAATCGCGGCTTCCCTCAAGGACGGGCGAATCGTGGATCCCTTCGACGGAAAAGGCGACATCAAGCACAAAATCATTCGCACAGTGGGGGCTGCCAGGGAACGCTTCCTGGAGGACGGGCTTCGTCCAATCCGTGCGCTCAGGTTCAGCGCACAGCTGAATTTTTCGATTGAGGACGAGACGTATGCGGCAATAAAAATCCCCGAAGTTCAGGAAAAAATCCAATCCATCTCAATAGAACGATTCCGCGACGAGCTTGAGAAAATCCTCAGGTCGGACGAGCCGTCATCCGCCCTGCACCGCATGGAGGACACTGGAATCCTCAAAATGTTCATTCCAGAGCTTGCGGAATGTCGCGGCTGCACCCAGGCCGACATCCGAGGTTTCCATGAATTCGACGTGCTGGACCACAACTTCTATGCCTGCGACGGCGCGCCGAAGGACAACGATGTTGTGCGTCTTGCGGCGTTGTTCCACGACATAGGCAAAAAAGATGCCCGCACGGTGGAAATGTACGAGAACCCGAAAAATTCAGGGAATTTTGTGGAAATCGTGCATTTCCACAAGCACGAAATTTACTCCGCCGAAAAAACCGGCCCGATTCTTTTCCGTCTCAAATTTCCCAATGCCGTCATCAACAAAGTCGTGCATCTCATAAAAAATCATATGTTCTTTTTCAACGACGAATGGAGCGATGCCGCAGTGCGCCGGTTCATCGTGCGCATTGGACGCGACAACATCAGGGACCTCATAGACTTGTGGGCTGCCGACATGTACGGAATGCACAGAACGCCCGTTGTGCACGGAAGCAAGACCGAAGAGAACATCATCCTGCTTCAAGAGCGAATACGCGCCGTGGACGCGGAAAATTCCGCGCTGAGCCTCAAAGACCTTAAGGTGAACGGGAACGACCTGATGAAAATTGGGATTCCTGCGGGAAAAAAGCTGGGCTACATTCTCAACGAGCTGTTCCAGTGCGTCCTGGACGATCCGGAGATGAACGAGCGGGAAAAACTTCTGACGGTGGCGAAGAACCTGAATGAAAACTGAGCAGCTCCTTTCACGAGTGCGCACGGGCGAAGCGCTTTCATTCAAGGAACAAGTTTTTCTCATCACAAAGCTGAGCGTTCCCACGATTCTTGCACAGATTTCTTCAATAGTCATGTCGTTCATCGACGCATCAATGGTGGGAAAGCTCGGGTCGGCAGACTCCGCGTCAATCGGTCTTGTGGCATCAAGCACATGGCTTGTGGCGGGACTTTGCTTCGCGGCGGCGATGGGATTCACAGTCCAAGTCTCGCATCTCATCGGCGCAAACAACGAGAAGGCAGCCAGGAATTTGGTGAAAATCGCTTTTCTGGCGACGATTTTCTACTCGATTGTGGTCATGGTTTTGTGCGCCTCGATAAGCGGGGAGCTTCCCAAGTTCTTGGGCAAAATCGATTCCACCGACGAAATCTACGAGAACGCGCGGATTTATTTCCTCGTGTTCTGTCTCTCTGTCCCAATAATACAGCTGAACAACCTTGCCGCAGGTCTTTTGCAGGCGGCGGGCGAAATGAAAATCCCGAGCATCATGCAGATTTTGATGGCGGTGATGAATGTGGCATTGAACTACCTGTTCATCTTTGTGCTGCGCCGGGGCGTGCTTGGCGCGGCAGTCGCCACCGTCATCGCACGGGGGACGACAACGCTAATCCTGCTGCTCTTTCTCATTTTTTCATCCCCGATTCTCCGCCTCACGAACAGGACAGGCGAAAAAATGCAATTCGACGCGAAATATCTTTCCACCGCGATTAAAATCGGTATGCCGATTGCATTCGAGCAGGCAATCATGAGCGGCGGTCAGGTGGCGTTCACAAAAATAGTGGCGCCGCTGGGAAAAATCGCGCTGGCGGCAAACTCCTTCGCGATTACAGCCGAAAGCATCTGCTATATGCCGGCATACGGGCTTGGGGCGGCGGCAACGACAGTATGCGGCCAGAGCTTCGGCGCAAGGCGGTACGATTTGACATACCGGCTGGGCTGGCTCACCACGCTAATCGGAATCGTCCTCATGCTCGTGATGGGCGCACTCCTTTTCATCTTTGCCCCTGAAATGATTGGATTTCTCTCGCCTGACGAAAGCGTTCGGCGGCTCGGAACGCGTGTACTGCGCATAGAATCGTTCTCGGAAATGCTCTACGGAGCGTCCCTCGTGGCAAACGGCGCACTCCGCGGAACAGGAGACACATTAGTTCCAAGCCTGTACAAATTTTTTTCGATGTGGCTGGTGCGCATTCCCCTCGCGCTTTTCCTCAGGACACAGTTCGCCCTTGAAGGAATCTGGTTCGCCATGAGCTTTGAGCTGTGCGTCCGAGGACTTCTCTTTTTGATTCGGCTAAAAGGAAAAAGCTGGGTGAAACCGGTGAACCGCCCATAATCCGCAGCAAGAACGCCTATTCTTACAGTTCCATCAACGCCTTCCTGAACTCCGCGTCGGCATCCTTCATGTCGATTGTCTTCACAACCTGCCCTTTCTTGAAGATGATTGCCTTGTTCCCTGCCCCCGCGATTCCTATGTCAGCGTGCTTTCCCTCGCCCGGCCCGTTCACCACGCAGCCCATGACGGCGACGGTGATGTTCTTCTTCATGGAAAGAAGCTCGTTCTGCCAGCGTTCCATGAAACCATGCACGTCAAAACCAAGCCTGCCGCACCGAGGGCAAGAGACGAGCTTGACACCGCCAGAGCGTTTTCCGCACTCGCGCAGAATCTCAAGCCCGGTGACAACCTCGTTCTCGGGCGCAGAGGAAAGACTCACGCGGATTGTGGAGCCGATTCCCTCGTTCAGAAGATGGCTGAACGCGAGGGTGGACTTGACGATTCCGGTGATGAGCGGTCCCGCCTCCGTCACTCCGATGTGGAGCGGAATGTCAAAGCGGGATGCAAAATCCTCGTTTGCCTCGATTGTCTCTCCCACGCTGGAAGCCTTCATGCTCACGACAAACTGGTTGAAATCAAGCTCGTCGAACACGGCACATTCCCGCGCTGCAGTCTCGCTCAACGCGACGGCACGGCTCAATTCGCCCTTCTCCACCTTCTCCTCCAAATCTTTCGGGAGGCTTCCAGTGTTCACGCCTATCCTGATTGCGGCTCCCTTGTCGCGGCAGGCGTTCACCACAGCCTCCACCCGGTCGCGGGAACCGATATTCCCAGGATTTATCCTGATTGCCGCCACTGGTCCCTCAAGGCACTTGAGCGCAAGCCGGTAGTCGAAGTGGATGTCCGCCACAAGAGGCATACTCGTGGCCTTGCAG
The DNA here is from genome assembly GCA_017412405.1 of Treponema sp. GTDB lineage: Bacteria > Spirochaetota > Spirochaetia > Treponematales > Treponemataceae > Treponema_D. Next base: position 4,963 of record JAFPYB010000138.1, read on the forward strand.
ATTTGGATGAAATTCTCGGCGCTCTGCATATCCGGCACGGCAAAGCGGATTATGTCGCACCCAAGCATTTTCAGCTCGGCAATCTGTGTCCTGATGCGCTCCAAATGCGCAGGATTCTCTTTTATGTCAAGAATCGGCTCCTTCCACATGGTCTGGATTGTCACCGGCTCGTCGCCACCGATTCCGATTCTCTCAACATTCTCGCTTCCCCCAAGGAAAACTGTTCTAGGCTTGTAAAACTGCTTCATACTGCCCGCCACCTCATCTCATTTTTTTCAATCGCAAAGGAAATCTTCTTTTCCTCGTACAACCCCGTCAAATACGCGCGGAGCGTGCTTCCAATCAAAACGTACTGGAACACGCCGAGACGTATCTTGTTGCGGTCGGTAACTTCCTTCAATATTTCCTCCATAGTTTTCGGAGTCTTCAACACATCGATTATCATGTTTTCCGTCTCAAGCATGGCAAGCAGGTTCAGCTCGGACAACCCCTCTATGTCGCTCACCAAGTCGCCGTGCCCCGGGACATAAAAATCTGACTTGATTCCAGAAATTTTCATGAGCGACTCCTTGGATTTTGTCTCGTCCAAAAGGTATTGAATCCAGTATTTCTTGATGACATTGCGTCCCGAAACAGCATCCCCCATGAAAAAAACCTTCTTTCCGTTGTCGTCGAAGAGGATTCCGATTTGGTCAAGGTAGTGACCTGGAAGCGGAATCGCCTGGAACGAAACGCCGTCGCCCAAATCCACGCACTCGTCGTCGGAAAGAATCCTTGTGGCGTTGCACGGTTTTGCGAGCAGGAACTTTGAGCATAAGTCGTGGAACGGCGAGCCTCCCCAGATGAGCATGGTCTCGATGAGCGGGTATTCCATGAGGGACGCTTCCCCCCTGCTGGCCCAGATTTCGCAGCCGGTCGTCTCCTGCAGGATTGCGTTCCCGCCGCAGTGGTCTGCATGGGAATGGGTGGCAATGACGGCCTTGAGATGCGCCGATGGGAACTCAGCCTTGATGAAATCAAGCAGCTCCCCCATTTTCAGCTCGTCGTTCACCGTATCGACAATATAGATGCTGTCCCGAATTTTCACGAACCCGATGTTGGTAGAAAACGGAATATATGAAACATGCTCCGTGAGCCGAAGCACTTTTTCTTTTGATAAAGGCATGACAATAGTATAAAGTTATTGATGAAAAGTTGAAAGTGAGGATTATATGAACACATTTTTTGCTGTAAGCACCGGTCCTGCGGGAAGCGATTATTTGACCCTCGGCGCAGTGAAAGCGTTGAATCGATGCGGGACGATTTTTTATCCCGTCACCGGCGGTGAAAAACACGTTGCGTTCGATTGCGTGCGTGAAGCCGTCGATGTATCAAGAAAAAACTGCATCGGAATGAAGTTTTCAATGACGACAGACGAAAAAAAGACCAGCGGCGAGTACGATGATTTTTGCGCCCAGGTTGAAAAAGCCCTTGTGAAAGGCGACGTTGCAATGGTAGCAATCGGGGATGTCTCGGTGTATTCCACAGCGG
>JAFPYB010000139.1 GCA_017412405.1 Treponema sp.
ACCTTGTGGACGAGGCCGCAAGCCGCCTAAAGATGGAGATTGAAAGCGAACCCACAGCCCTCGACCAGCTGGAGCGCAAAATCCTCCAGCTCCAGATTGAGAAGCAGAGCCTTTCCAAGGAGGACGACGCGGCATCAAAGGAGCGGCTGTCAAAGCTGGAGAAGGAGCTTTCGGAGATAACGAGCGAGCGCGATGCGATGCGGCTCAAGTGGCAGAACGAGAAGGCGAAAATCGACAAGAGCCGAACCATCAAGGAGCAGCTTGAGCAGGCACGGTTCGAGGAGGAGAAGTTCACGCGGGAGGGGAATCTTGCGAAAGCCGCGGAACTCAAGTATTCGATTATCCCGAGCCTTGAAAAGCAGATTGCGGAGATGAAGGACTCGGCGGTGGAGCCGTCCCAGGAGGCTGAGAACGAGAGTCTCCTGAGGCAGGAAGTGACCGAGGAGGACATAGCCCGTGTTGTGTCAGTGTGGACCGGCATTCCGCTTTCCAAGATGATGACAAGCGAAAAGCAGAAGTACATCCAGCTGGAGAACGTGCTGCACGAGCGCGTGGTTGGGCAGAACGAAGCCGTGAGCGTCGTTTCGGACGCAATCAGGCGGAACCGAGCGGGCTTGAACGACCCCAACCGACCGCTGGGAAGCTTTCTGTTCATCGGACCTACTGGCGTGGGAAAGACAGAGCTTGCAAAGACGCTGGCGGATTTCTTGTTCAACGACGAAAAGTCGCTCACGAGAATCGACATGAGCGAGTACATGGAGAAATTCTCGGTCACGCGCCTCATCGGTGCGCCTCCGGGATATGTGGGCTACGACGAGGGCGGACAGCTCACCGAGGCTGTGCGCCGCCGCCCCTACAGCGTGATTTTGTTCGACGAGATTGAAAAGGCGCATCCGGACGTGTTCAACGTGCTTTTGCAGGTGCTGGACGACGGGCGGCTCACAGACGGCCAGGGGCGCGTGGTGGACTTCAAGAACGCAATCATAATCATGACGAGCAATCTTGGAAGCGACCTGATTCTTTCCGACGACGGCGCGGCTTTGCCTGAAGGCTCAGAATCCTCCGTTTCCGCAGGGACGAAGGCAAAAATCGACGCGCTGCTAAAGGCATCGTTCCGCCCGGAGTTCCTGAACAGAATCGATGAAATCGTCATGTTCGACAAGCTCTCGAAAGGCTTCATCGCCGAAATCGTGCGGAACCAGCTCAAGCGCGTCCAGGCGCGGCTTTCCGACCGCAGAATCAAAATCAGCTTCGACGAGTCGTGCGTGGACTTCCTCTCCGAGAAGGGCTACGACCCCGCATTCGGGGCTAGGCCGGTCAAGCGGGCAATCCAGACGTATGTGGAGAACCCGCTTGCCAAAGCGATGCTCGGCGGACAATTCGGCGACGACGCGGCGATTTCGGTGACGGCGGGCAACGGCGCGCTTTCCTTCGCGTAACGTCCACCGCACGGCGCACACAGGCAAAACATCCACAGATTCGCACAGATGACACAGATTACGTCCATCCATGCGAATCAGTGGATTTATTTTTGTTATTTTAGAAAGTTACAGCAAGCCCGACTTTCGGCTGGAATGTGATTCCCACCGTACCAAGACCAGTGGAATCGTCATAGCCGTCAATATCGACTTTGTATGCCGATGCTCCAGCGTCAAAGAAAACGCCCGCGCTCGCGAACAAGCCGATGTGTTCATTGAATCGGAACGTGTAGGATATTTCAGGTCCGATGTAGAACAAGAACGACAAGTAATCGGTTTCCACATCAACAGTATATCCGTGATAACTATATTCTTCCTTTGAAACAAAAGATTGAACTCGAAAGCCCACATTGCCTGTCAGCGAAAGCGTCATCTTCTCGTTGTGGATGAACGAACCACCGAATCCCATGCCACATTCAATGTCAACACCTTTCATGTCATTACCTCGAATATCTTTCACATCGCCTGTCGTCACATAGCCGACACCGAACCCCACCTTGAACGTGAAACCGCCGTCGGCGACATGGGTGTAATACAGCGAACCGCCGACACCCGAAGTTGCCACATCTTCGCTATCACCGTCGTCAATGTCAACAACATACATACTCGAAATCGGAAAATACGCGCCAATGTGAAACGTGTTCTCTGCAAACGTCGCCGACACGCACAACACGAGGGCGACAACCAAAGCAATACTTTTTTTCATGATATTCCTCCGTACAACAACACTATACAAAAAAAAACTTGTTTAACAAGCCGCTGAACACGCTTTTTTGTCATTACATCCACAGATTCGCACAGATGCCCACCGATTACGTCCATCCGTGCGAATCTGTGGATGCCCCCTCTTCCCTTTCCCCTTCGTATGCCCCCTCGGGAAGATTTCTCCATTCCGCGCTAACGCGCTCCAGTCGAAATAACAGCGCAGTCTGGGCGGACAACAGTTATAAAAACAAAAACCCGAAATTAAGGCTTATTAAAAAAAATAGTATACAAAAAACGCCCATTTCAGTTGCTTATCTGAAAAGTATCATGTATAATAAAAAAGTTCGTAAATTTGTAAATTTCCAAGTTGCGGAGCAATTCTATTATTCGTAAGGAGTTCTATATCAATCATGGCAAAAGAATCTGTTTCAACGAAAAAAAAGCGCTCAAGTCTCATCAAAAGACTGCTTGTGTTCATTGGGCTTGTCATCATCGCAATAAACCTTGTTCAATATCTGTTCATCATGTCAAACGCGCGGAAAAACATCGTGGAAGAAGACATCGATATGTACCGGAACATGAGCGAGGGCTACGCCTCCGCCCTTGAGAACGAGCTGGAAGGCTACTTCAAGGAACTCAACGGATATGTATTCGCCGACATAATGGAAACCGGCGACCTTGAGCTGTGCTACGAGTGGATCATGGATCCAGAGCATCGGGACATGCACGGCGAGTTCGACTATATCATGCTCTCAGGTCCTGACGGGCAAGCCAGGACGGATTTGGGCGGCATAACGAACGTTACAGAACGAGACTACTTCAAGGCAATAATGCAGCAGGGCAAGGAACAGTTCGTTGACGACCCTGTAATCGGAAAGACAACGGGGCAGCCTGTAATACACATTACGCGGGCGCTCAAGGACAAGAGCGGGCGCACGTTCGCCATGATTTCCGGAGTCATCAACATCAAGCTCCTCACGGCTGAAATCGGGCGCATAAAAATCGGAGAGAGCGGCTTCGGCTACCTGCTTGCAAGCGACGGCACAGTAATAGCACACCCCCAGTCCGATTTGGTCATGAACCGCAACTTTGTCACGGACAACAACATGGGCGAAGAGAACATCAAAATCGCCAAGGCAATGACTTCTCGGCAACAGGGCGAAGGCTGGAAAAAATCAAATCTCCACAAAGGAAAGGATTTAATCGTTTACCGTCCAATCGAGGGAACCCCGTGGTCGATGGCGTTGTCCATTCCTGACAACCAGATTTACGACCTTGTGTACAAAATCGGAAATCTCATGACGCTTTTTGCCGCAATCACGGTTCTCGGACTCATCTTCACTTCCGGCTTCCTCCTTCTCAAATCGCTCAAGCCGCTCCAAATTGTAGAGCGAGCCATCACTGACATCGCGTCAGGAGACGCAGACCTCACAAGGCGAATCAACATCAACTCCGAGAACGAAATCGGCCAGGTGGTCAAGGGATTCAATGCGTTCACAGAAAAGCTCCACGAAATCATCAGGGACATCAAAACTTCAAAAGAAGATTTGGGAATAGCGGGCGAAGACATGTCGT
>JAFPYB010000140.1 GCA_017412405.1 Treponema sp.
CGCTGTAGCTGTCGATTTGGTCAAGGAACTCGTGGACTGCCCCTGCGATTCCTTCCTTGTACGGCTCAAGACCGTTCGCCTGCACATCGACAGACGAAGGAAGATATTTGTCAAGCGCATAAAAGATGTTGTCCTTCGCGGCTTGGTAGGCAAGGATGGCTTTTCCGCTCGTGGAAAGATAGTCGTAGGCTGGGCTTTTCCCCGACAAATCCATGTAGTAGAAAATTCCGTCTGTGTCGGGACCGTACATCTCGTCGTAGTTGTCGTCGCAGAAAAATTCCGTGTCGTAGTCGCTGAGCGGAGAGCGGCTTGCGTAAACGAGTATGTTCATCTGGAGCTTTTCTGCGGCTTTTTTCACCGCGCCGTCAATTTCTGCACGCTCCGTCTCGGAGAAAATTAGCTGAACGTCGTTTCCTGTGGGTGACATTTCCACGAATCCGCTTTTTGACGTGTCGCCGTCGAAGCCCTTCGCATCGTTTTCCACGCTGAATGGAATGAGCGAGAAGAGGTGGGCGAGCGCAATGGCCGCCACGACTGAAAGGATTTTCAAGAATGGGCTACTTTTTTCTTTCATCAAAATATTCCTCCCATGAGAAAGCCTGCCACCAGGAACACAACGGCTGTGGTGGCGGCGAATAGACCCGCGCAGCACGCGTTCAGGAGCGGCTTGTGTATCGGAAGCGAGCCTGAAATTTTTCCCGTCTGGCCGTTCAGCACGAACTCGTACATCTTGTCCTTGTACTTGTAGCTCATGAACCAGACGGGAAGCATGATGTAATGCCAGTCCACCTTGGTGATTTCGTAGGACTCGTTTTGCACTGAAATCGAGTCGTAGCCACCCACCGTTGCGCGCAGTTTCTCGCGGCAGGTGGCGCTAACGCGCTCGCTGATTCTTGGAAGCATGTCCTCTTTGTCCATGTCGTATTTGTCGGCATAGAAGCCGCTCAGGTAGGCGGACGAGAAATCCTGGAGGGCAGTGTAGTCGAACGGCTCTATGGATTCCATCAGCTCGTCGTCTATTTTCTTGGAGCCGTCGGCGGGAACGCCCTGCACGAGAAAGTCGGCGCGTCGCACGATTCCGTACTCCTTGGTTTTGGTGTATGTGTAGCCGCCGCTGGTCCAGTGGGTAGATGTTTTTCCGATTGCGTCTATGTTGGACGATACTGTGCAGTCGGCGAGCCAGAACGGAACATACAGCCCCGTGATTTTTTCCAGCTGCTGGTTCGACTTGAAATTCCTGGGCACGAACTTCTTGAAGCACCAGGACTTGAACTTCTTTAGGGCATTCTCTCGGTCAATGGTGAAGCCGATGATTTTTTCAGGTCGGTATTTTCCAGACATTTTTCCGGACAGAATGACGGGGTTGTGGCAGTAATAGCAGAAAAGCGCGGTGCGCTCGCTGTCTGCCATGATTTCTGCCCCGCAACTTGAGCAGTAGTAAACCTTCGGCTCTTCGCCTGAGTCTGCGGACTCATCATTGGGGGCTTCGGGCTTTGCTTCGTCCTCCTTGTCCTTTTCAGCATAGAGGCGTTTTATCTCATCAACCGTGAACGTGCCCCCGCAATATTCGCAGGAGAGATTCTGCGCCTGCGGATTGAATTTTAGGTCTGCGCCACAGTTCGGGCATTTGTATTCAAAAATATCCATATCTATACTATGAATTATGAATCTTGAACCGTCAAGCGAGAATATGCTTGTCCGCTTCAACATGATTGAAACGAATGAGTTTGTTCTATAATATTTATTTTGTAAGAGGCAGTTTCAAAAGTAAGACGGATTTTGAAAATTGCTCTGAATATTTGAAACACAGGTGGAAACAAGTCATGAAAATCAATGGGTCACAGATTGTAATCGAATGTTTGGTGGAACAGGGCGTAGACACTGTTTTCGGCTATCCGGGCGGAAACATCCTCAATATTTATGACGCACTTTACAAGAATTCCGACAGAATCAACCATATTCTCACTGCGCACGAACAGGCTGCGGCACATGCCGCGGACGGATACGCGCGTTCCACGGGGAAGGTGGGTGTCTGCATGGCGACATCCGGCCCCGGGGCAACGAACCTCGTCACAGGAATTGCGACGGCGTATATGGATTCAAGCCCTGTTGTTGCAATTACTTGCAACGTGGCGACTTTCCTCTTGGGAAAGGATACGTTCCAGGAAATAGACATAACGGGTGTTACGCTTCCCATCACAAAGCACAACTTCATTGTCAAGGACGTGAAGGACCTTGCCGAGACGTTCCGCGAGGCGTTCCTCATCGCAAAATCAGGCCGCCCAGGTCCTGTCCTCATCGACATCCCCAAGGATGTGACGGCGGCAGTGTGCGACTTTGAGCCGCTTCCGAAGGGCGACGACGGCTCAAAGCATCTTGTGGCGGAAAACTCGAACTTCAGGCGGGTGATGGAGGTTTCTTCCCCGAGCGACGATGAAATCAAGCGGATTGCGGGAATCATAAACGCATCCGAGCGTCCTGTCATTTACGCTGGCGGCGGAGTGAAAATTTCTGGGGCTGAGAAGGAGCTTCTCCAGTTCGCGGAAAAGGCGAGCATCCCAGTGTCCGAGTCGTTCATGGCGCGGGACGTGTTTCCTGCAAGCCACCGCCTGTGCACTTGGATGGTCGGTATGCACGGAACTCGTGCGTCGAACATGGCCGTCACCGAGTCTGACTTGGTCATCGCGCTCGGCTCAAGATTCTCCGACCGCGTCATAGGCGACCCGAAGACGTTCGCGGAGCACGCGACAGTCCTCCACATCGACATTGACCCGGCCGAAATAAACAAGAACATTCCTGCCGGCGAGCAGCTTGTGGGTGACATCAAGGCGATTCTTTCCCGGCTTCTTCCCCTCATCGAAAAGAGGGAGCATACCCAGTGGCTCTCAAAAATCGACGGTTGGAAAAAAGAAATCCCCGCAAGCTATTCGGAGGTCAAGCCAAATTCCATAAACCCCAAATTCATGCTGGAGACCGTTCACAAGTACGCGGGCGACGATGCGTTCATAACGACTGAGGTAGGTCAGCACCAGATGTGGACGGCGCAGTTCTACCCGTTCTCCGTTCCTCGCACCTTCGTTTCCTCGGGCGGTCTTGGCACGATGGGATTCGGTACCGGAGCCGCCATGGGAATCCAGGTGGGGAATCCGGAGCGGCGTGTCGTCCATATTGCGGGCGACGGCTCGTTCCGCATGAACTGCAACGAACTTTGCACGATTGCGCGCTACAACCTTCCGATTGTCATTGTGCTTGTGAACAACAAGACTCTGGGAAACGTGCGCGTGTGGC
>JAFPYB010000141.1 GCA_017412405.1 Treponema sp.
AAAAAATCGACTCCGCGCTTTTGGGAAACATTTTCATGCTTCTACGCGCCTGCGAATTCAACTGGGACGAAAAAAATCGGGGAGAAAAACCGTCGGTCTATCTGGCGCAGCTTTTGAACTACCAAGTGCAAAACGACGAGCTTGAAAACGCCTACTCAGTCCTGGGACTTGAGAAAAATGCCAGCATGAGCGAAGTGAAGAAATCACACCGCGCGCTGGCAGCAAAATATCACCCGGACTCGGCCACGGGAAACGAAGAATTGTTCATAAAAGTGCAGGACGCATACGAATCGATTGCGCATACAGTCCAGGCACTTTAGGAAAACTAGTTTCTGAACAGATTCTTTATCTCCCTGGCGTATATTTCGTTCACTTTGTAGCGCGCCATCTCCTGCTTTGCAGAAAGTTCCTTGCCCACCTCGAATTCTTTTTCAAGAAGGGCGATTTTGTTGATTTTCTCATACGACTTGAACCCGTTCTTGGCGTTGATTCGGGCAGCCACCTCGCTTTCTATGAGCTGCTGCACCTCCGCGCTCTTCACCATTTCGGAGTAATCCTTGTACGGAAGCGCAAGATCCGTGCAATACTGCTCGATTTCTGCCTTTTCGGGCACCACAAGGGCGGCAAGATACCGCTGATCCTGCCCCAAAACAACGGCAGTCTTTATGTACTGCGATTCCTGCATTTTCATCTCGATTGGAAGCGGCTCAACATTCTCGCCGCCAGTCTGCACGATGGTATCCTTGATGCGACCGCGGAGGCATATCTCATTGTTCACCGTGAGAATGGCGATGTCGCCCGTGTTGAACCAGCCGTTTTCGTCTATGACTTTCGCCGTGAGTTCAGGCTGCCTGTAGTAGCCCTTCATCACAGTTGGCCCTTTTAGCTGGAGAACGCCTTTTTTGCATTTGCCCACATCCTTTCCAGTGGCGGGGTCAACGACACGGGAGGCAAGCTCCCGAATCGGAGCGCCCACATTGCCAAAAATCGGCTTTCTGATTGGGCGCACGGAAACGATGGGGGACATTTCGGTAAGACCATAGCCCTCCACGAGCTTGACACCGATTGCCCAGAAGAATTTGTCCACGGCAGGAGGAAGCGCACCGCCGCCGGAAACGCCTGCGCGAAAGTTATTTCCGAACATGGCGCGGATTTTCCTGAACACAAGCACGCCGCCCAAAAGCTTGAGGGGATAGCAGACAAGCCACGGAATGACATAGGCCGGCCACTGGAGCAGGCGCAAGTCCATCTTGAAGCGCGACGTTTTTGCGAACAATACGCGGTCAAGCTTTGAGTGGAAAAGCGCAATGTTGGTGAAGAATTTGAAAAGCACGTTCGTGATTCCGCCCGTCTTCCGCATTTTGCGGAAAATTCCGTCGTAGACCGCCTCGAACACGCGGGGAACGGCGGGGATAATCTGGGGGTTCAATGTCTTGATGTCCGCAAGGAGCACAGCACCCACAGGACGAGAGTAGCAGAGCGTTGCAGCCTGGGACAAGACCACATATTCGACGGAACGCTCAAAAGCGTGCCAGACGGGAAGGACAAGAAGCCCCCGGTCGCCGGGGTAGAGATAAATGCGCTCGCAGATGTCCTCCAGCTGGGAGATGAAGTTCCCGTGGGAGAGCATTACGCCCTTCGGCGTGCCGGTCGTCCCGGAGGTGAATATGATTGTGGCAAGGTCGTCCCATGCGCCCTTGTCCATTTCTTCCTGAACGCGGCCGGGCTGCTCGGCGTTGAAGTTTTTTCCCTTTTCGATTATCTCGTTGAACGTGTACAACGCCACGCCGGCGTCACGGCAAGCCGCCAAGTCCTCGTCCTTTGGAGCCTCAAAGATGATGAAAGCCGAAACGAGCGGCAGCTTCCCCCTGAGCTTCAGGATTTTTTGGACCTGGCTTGAATTCTCCACAATGACAAGCTTGGTCTCGGCAAAGGACAGAATGTACTCAAGGTCTCCGGGGCTTGCGTCGCACCCGCGCGGAACATCCACCGCGCCTATGGACAAAAGCCCCATGTCGGCAATCTGCCACTCGCGGCGGTTGTCGGAAATCAATCCAATATGGTCTTCGCGCTGCACACCGATTGAAAGAAGACCTCCGGCAAAATCGATTATGTTTTCGTACGCCTGTTTGTATGTGGTGGGTTCAAAATGCCCGTCTGCGCAACGGCTCATTTGGAACGGAACTTCCGAATGATTTTGCGCAACTTTCCTGAACATACGGGGAAGTGTTGTTTCCATGTAAAAAATCTCCAAAATGTAGTGGGAATCTCCAAAAATTGCAATTTTTAGAAATAACTCTGAAAATGCGATTCCATTTTTACATCAAAAACCGCAATGAACTGAGGTTTTTGGAAGCCCGCTCCAAACAGCAACGGACTTTTGAAAGCAGGCTTGCTTCTATTATAAATCAACACTGGTCAATTGTAAAAGACAAAAAAATCGCACCGCAAAAACTTGAACGCAGAAAATTTGTGGAGTAAAATGATTCATATGTCCGAACGATTGAACACGCACTTTTCTAAAATCATATCATCTTTTTCCGTTTGGGCGATTTCCTTCGGCTGCATTGTCGGTTGGGGCGCATTCGTCATGCCTGGAACAACATTCATTCCCATGTCGGGGGCCGTGGGAAGCTCCATCGCCATGCTCATAGGCGCATTGGTCATAATCGTCATAGCGGCGAATTTCCATTCGATGATGAATTGCCCTTCGCTGACAGGAAGCCTTTTTTCCTACACGAAGGAAATTTTCGGCTACGACCACTCGCTCCTGTGCGTCTGGTCAATCATGCTGGCATACATCTCCATTCTTTGGGCGAACGCCACTTCCATTGCGCTCATAGTGCGATTTTTGTTCGGCTCAGTCCTCCAGTGGGGCTTTCATTACACGTTGGCGGGCTACGACGTGTATTTGGGCGAAATACTCGTGACGGAGATTCTTCTCGTTGCGTTCGGGCTTTTTAGCGCGCGATGCCACCGCGCCGTGCGCTTCCTGCAATGCACCCTTGCCCTGGTGCTGTTCGTGGGTGTAGTCGCCTGTTTTTGGGCAGCCCTGTCAAAAATCGATGTTCCGAACTTTTCCCCCGCATTTGCCATGGGCGAGACAAGCGAAAAACATCCAGTCCTCCAAGTCCTCAACATTGTCGCGCTTGCCCCCTGGGCATTCATCGGTTTTGAGACAGTATCCCTGCTGCCAAGAAAAAGCAAAGGAGCCGAGCAAGAGTTCCCGCGCAAAAAATCCTTTCTGCTCATGGCACTGGCAATTTTTTGCGGAATGGCCACATATGTACTTCTCACGCTGATTTCCGTCCTGCCGGGTCCTTCAAATGCACAAGACTCCTCGTCCCTTCCCACGTTCAACGCGATTCGCACGATTCTCGGGAAAAACGGGGTCATCACCCTTATTATGTGCGTTGTGAGCGCAATAAGCACAAGCATATTCGGCATGTACCGCGCTGCGGGAAAGCTCATGCGGACAATGGCGGAAGACGATGTTCTCCCAGCATGGCTCGCAGTCTCCAACAAAAAAGGCCTGCCCGAAAACGCAATCACCTTCATCATGACAATCTCCCTGTTGATTCCGTTCCTCGGGCGCACCGCTATCGGGTGGATTGTGGACGTGACCACAATCAGCGCGTCCATCGCCTATGCGTACATCTCAGCCTCAACGTTCGTCACCGCCAGGCGCGAGAAGTGCCTACGCTTCCAGATTTCAGGCATAATCGGGCTGTGCGCCACAATCTTCTTCTTTTTCCCGCTCATTCCAAACCCCTGGAACATGAATTCTCTCGCGACTGAATCCTACTTGATTCTCGCCGCGTGGAGCATAATCGGGCTGATTCTTTTTTGGATTGTGTTCCAGCGCGACAAGAAAAACCGCGTGGGAAAATCGACAATCATGTGGTTCGCCATGCTCTTCATCATCCTCTTCTCGTCAATCATGTGGATGCGGCAGGTGACCCACGAGCAGACGGAGCAGGCCATTGAGAACATCAGTATGTACCACAAGGAAACACACGTCGAGGAAGGCATTCCCATGACGGCAAAGCAGGAGACACGGGAAAAAGATTTCATGGAAAAGCAGATGGCAATAGTCCGCAAGTCCCAGTTCTCAAACAGCGTCATCCAGTTCGTGCTGATTATGGCAACGCTCGTCATCATGTTCAACATTTTCTCCACCCAGCAGAAGCGGGAAAAAAAGCTGAGCGACGAAAAATCCCATGCGGAAGAAAGCAGCAAGTCAAAATCAACGTTCCTGTTCAACATGAGCCACGACATCAGGACACCGATGAACGCAATCATCGGCTACACAACGCTTGCCCAGCGCGACGGCGTGACGCTTTCCGAGACAAGGGAATTCCTCAAAAAAATCGACTCCTCCAGCAAGCATCTCCTCGCGCTCATCAACGACGTGCTTGAGATGAGCCGCATTGAAAGCGGAAAGATGGAGCTTGAGGAAGTTCCCTGCGACTTGCGCAGGACAATGGAAGAAATCCGTGATATGTTCACCACGCAGATGGAAACAAAGCACATTCACTACACGGTGGATTACGCCTCCCTGAAAAATCCCCTCGTGTTCTGCGACAAGAACAGGCTGAACCGCGTGCTCTTGAACCTTATCAGCAATGCCTTCAAGTTCACCGACGAAAACGGAAGGGTTTCGGTCTCCCTCACGGACAGGGCAAGCGAGACAACGCCCTCAATCGCGCAGTACGAACTGTGCGTGAAGGACAACGGAATCGGTATGTCCAGCGAATTTGCGGCAAAAGTATTCGACGCGTTCGAGCGGGAAAAGACTTCCACCGTGAGCGGAATCCAAGGAACTGGGTTGGGCATGGCAATCACCAAGAGCATCATCGACTTGATGGGCGGAAAGATTTCGGTAAAAAGCCAGAAGGGGAAAGGGACCGAGTTCATCATACAGCTCGCGCTCAAATTGCAGGACAGCGGAAAAAAAGAGCAGCAAGGCTCGGCGGGCGCGGAGGAGAACACGCAGGCCGCAATGGGAGGCGCAAAAAAGGCTGTTGATTTTTCAACAATGCGCCTTCTCCTCGTGGAAGACATGGACGTGAACCGGGAGATTGCCGTCATGCTCCTTTCAGAGATGGGATTTTCGGTGGAAAGCGCAGTGAACGGGCAGGAAGCCGTGGAAAAAGTTTCGGAGGCGGAGGCAGGATATTTCGACGCTGTGCTGATGGATATACAAATGCCAATTATGGACGGCTATGAGGCCACGCAGAAAATCCGTCTTTTGGCGGACAACAAAAAAGCGAGCGTGCCAATAATCGCCATGACCGCAAACGCATTCAGCGAGGATGTGCAAAAGGCACTGGCCGCTGGAATGAACGCGCACATCGCAAAGCCCATCGACATAACGACTCTCACAAAGACGCTCACCGACTGCCTGAGCCGGCAATGAGCATACGCATCTCACCGCTGGCGCACATAGTCCAAAAGGAGCGTCCCCTTCTCGTTTAAGCGGCGCACACCGGAAAGAACCCAGCGCACAAAAAGCGGGTTCCCGCCCGAGAGGGTAATGCCCTTTCCCAAAAGGACAGGCTCAATCGTGAGGAAAAATTCGTCAACAAGATTTTCCTTCAAGAACGCGGTGTTTGTAGAAGGGCCGCCCAAGAGCGCGATGTTCTTAAACCCCCGCGCCTCCACAGCCCCCAAGATTTCTGCGGGGCTTCCACAAAGGTATGTGGTGCGAGCATCCGCATACTGGGCGTACCGTTCGGGGCTTTTTGTGAGGACAAAGCGCGGAAGGCTCACCTTATGCCTGGCGGACATGCGCCCAGTTATTACCGCGTCGTGGGTCTTGAGCCTGGACAAAAAAAACGCGCGGTCTTCGGCCGAGGAATAGGCGTGGATGTCCTCGTCAGGTCCCAAAGCCACAATTCCGTCCATACTGGAAACCATGTAAAGCGTGACCTTCATCTGCACAGTCCGCGCTAAAGCCCCAAGCTGTTCAGGACGTGCCGCTGAAGCTCCAAATCGTTCTCAAAGCAGCCCTGGGCACACATCGTCACCGTCTTTGCGCTGGCATTCTTAACGCCGCGCATGGACATACACATATGCTCCGCCTGCACAACCACCATAACGCCCCTCGGACAGAGAGCCTTCATCACCGCATCCGCAATCTGGCTCGTCATGTTCTCCTGAATCTGGAGACGGCGGGCGCAGATTTCCACCGTGCGGGCAAGCTTGCTCAATCCCGTCACCTTGTCATTGTACATATATGCGATGCTCACCGTACCGAAAAATGGCAACAAGTGGTGCTCGCAAAGCGAATAGAACTGAATATCCTTTTCTATGACAAGCCCGGGCTTTTCCACGGAAAACACCTTTTCAAGAGGTTCCTCCCCACGCCTCTCCATGCCTAAAAAAAGCTCCTCGCACATTCTGGCAACGCGGCCCGGCGTGTCGCAAAGCCCATTCCGGCTTCCATCCTCTCCAATCGCCTCAAGAAACAATTTCACCGCTTTCTGTATTTTTTCGCTGTCAATCATCGATATTCCCTTTTATTGCAAAAATTAGACGTGTTTTTTTAACGGCAGGTGTTCGGAACTGAATATTCCCAAACATCTCCAGTCTATTGTGCGCACAATTTTATATCTATCTCACGGTGAGTTTCAACCAAGTTTTTCAAGAACAAACAAATATTCGCTCACATGAATGTTCCGATTCCGAAGATTGCGGCTCCCACGGAACGTATTGTACGGAATTTCCACCGTTTTTACGATTCCGTGCCGTTCCAACATCCCCTTCATCTCATCAAACGAAATGAAGCCTTCCGAATTGTAGGAAACAATCACGAATTTTGCGTCCAGCTGCGAAATCAGCTTTTCCATTGCATCCAAAGCCGCAGAGGAACGATTGAACACCGAGCGGTTCCAATCCTGCGTGATTCCGCTTACCGGGCTGGTGGCCACATCAAGGACGTTCTTGACAATCAGGTTGAGCATGAAGTAGTTTGAGCCGTAGGGATGCTGGTTGTATGGCGGGTCAAGATAGACGACATCAAGATTTTTCAGCTCCCTCGAAAGAACGAGCGCATCCTTTTGGAACACAACGCTTTCGCAATCGAAATTGCTAAGGACAGGCTCTTTCAGCTCAATCCGCCCGAAAATCCTGGAAAGGGCGTTCTTCCCCGCCGCGCCGAAGCAGCCGATTCCAGTGTTCTTGTCCTTGTAAAAGCCCTTGAACACGCCGCTGGTGTTCACATGGACAGACGCTTCCGTGATGAGGGGCGCAAGGAAGAATTTCTTCATCGCGTCGTCAGTCACCACGCGGTCTATGAGCGCACGATAGGTATCGATTAAAAGCGCGTTCTCGTGGGTGTAAAACACACGCTCGCCCTTTTTGATGCTGCTGTCGTTTGCCGGCGCATAGTGGCTTGAAATGATTCCCGGGATTTTTTCCTGTTCGCACAGATTCTCGATTGTGCGCCTGAGCCGGTCGCATTCCTCCCGGGGATAGTCCGAGCCGTTCGTCAGGTAGCAGCCGTTGATGACTTTCGAATACAGCTCCAAATCGTTTGCCACAAGAAGCCGCGAGTATTTTTTGAGCATACGGGAGACGATTCCCGAGCCGGAAAACATATCGGCGCAGGAAAGCCGATTTTTGCCCATCCGCCTTGAAATAAGCAGCACTTCCGCCTCGATGTACCCAATGAGCGCACGCTTGTTTCCAAGATACGTTATGATTTGAGTCGTCAAAAAATCCTTGTTTTCTTCATTAGTCATCGATTTTTCACCACATATGCAGACACTGGATTTTCTACAGAAGTGCCGGGCGACACGCCTGAGCGATGAGGCAGCCATCGACCATGAATCAACCAGCATTTCCCTAATGATACGGAGGATTTTGAACACTGTCAAACGCGGGAACATTACTTTTTTTTGAAATTGCCAGCCCAATTTCTTTCCACTATACTGTAGGAACATGAGGATGTTTATGACAGCAAAAAACGAAAAACACACAATTTCTTTTTTCCGCCCATTTCTTTTGCTGCAGCTGATTTTGATGATTCCCTTCGTTGCAGCCCTATTCTTCCGCGCAATTTTTCCGTCAATTTCGGACGCCGCCTTCATTCGCTTTTTCCTGAACCACAAGAAATATTACCTTCTCGCATTGTTCTTGTTCTCGCTTTCCGACGTGCTCCACATTAAGCGCGGGTGGCTTTCCGCACACAAAACCGAAGTCGGGGCGCTTTTGGGAATCACGGTTTTGTCAACGCTGCTACTTTTCATGCCAGGAGTCTCAAAAGGACACGACCTTCCTTTCCACCTGACCCGAATCGAAGGAATCACGGACGCAATCAAGCACTATCAGTTCCCCGTGCGAATCCAGCCGTTGTGGTTCGACGGATACGGCTACCCGGTCTCAATCTATTACGGAGACCTTTTTCTTTCCATTCCCGTCGCGCTCCGACTGTTCAACGTCCCGCTAGGTCTCTCCTATGAGCTGTACATTTTCTTCATCACGTTCGCCACCGCACTCACGAGCCACATCTGCGTAAAGCGCATGTTCAAAAACACGGCGGCGGGACTTGTCGCTTCCCTCGCATACACGACTGCAAACTACCGCCTCGTCGATGTATTCACCAGAAGCGCGGTGGGCGAGTACACAGCGTTCATCGCTTTTCCCGTCGTCGCACTGGCAATTTTCAACATCTACACGAACAATGACCTGAGCCGACGCACAATCTTCAAGAACGCGCTCCTTCTTGCGCTTGGAATGAGCGCGCTCATCCTGACGCACATTCTCTCCTCGGAACTCACCGTATTCATCCTGCTGATTCTGTGCGCCGTCCTCTGGAAAAAAACGTGCACAAAGATTGTGCTCGCGCCGATACTTCTTGCCGCCGCCCTCACGCTCTTGTTCACGGCATGGTTCACCGTGCCGTTCTTGGACTATTTCAAGAACGTGTCCGTCGTCGTGCAGAATTTGGGCGTACGTCACATCCAGTACGCGGGCGTTTACATAGTGCAGCTGTTCTCGTTCTTCCAGACGCCGCAGGGATTGCAAACGCCGCCAATAAACAGCCGTATGCCGCTCACTCCTGGATTTCTGCTCATGGGGGGGGGAATCCTTTCAATCATCTTTCTGGTGTACAAGAAAAAAGACAGGCTGCTCATCCTTTTCGTGTCCTTCGCACTCCTCACAATGCTCTTCGCCACAAACCTCTTTCCATATGACGCAATGGCCACATCCGCGTTCGGGAACCTGCTGGCCCAGATTCAATTTCCATATCGCTGGCTCTCCCTTTCCATCGTCTTTTTGACACTCGCCCTCGCAAGGCTGTTCGTCCTGGAAACAGGCAAGAACCAAACGCTCAAATGCGCCGCCATATCGGCAATTGTCTTTGTGGCGATTTTTCAGACATCATATTTCACAAGCTCATTCTTCAAGTTAAGCGAAAATCATTTCATAGCCGACTACAAGGAATTCGGGACAATCCCCAGCCACGGAAACGAATACATAATTTTCGGAACGGATGTGGGAAAGCGCGATGGTCTCGTCCACGAGTCCGGCGTTTCCATACTGGGCCAAGAAAGAGACGCAAACTCTTTTCTCCTCGCCGTGGAAAGCAACGGCGGCGGATACATCGACCTGCCCCTATTCAACTACAAGGGCTATAGGGCGGCATTGGAAGACGGAACTCTGCTCACTGTCCAAAACGGCGACAACAATGTGGTGCGCGTCATAGTCCCGGCCGGGACAAAAGGAAAAATCCATGCCTCGTTCAAGCCGCCCGTTTTTTGGCGCATTGCGGAGCTCGTCTCCCTACTCTCGCTCATTGCCACATTCGCAGTGCTTTTTTGTTACAATACACGGTTTCATTCCTTTTTTAGTAAAGATTAACGGTAGTCATTTTTGATTTATTAAAGGAGCGAACATGAAATTCAGAAGGAAAGAGACAATCGAAGCCGTGCAGTGGACAGGAACGAACCAATCGGAAGTCAAGGCACTTGCCGCGCAGTTCGTCATGTTCGACTACGCAGACACGAACCACGACGGAAAAACCTTCGACACGGTTCTCAAGGTAAAGACAAGAGAGTGCATCATTCCAGCGAACAAAGGGGACTACGTTGTGCGCGGCGAAAAAGGAGATTTTTTCATCACACCGAAGGAAGAATTTGAATCAATCTACGAGAAGGCATGACATCATGAAAAAGACAACAATCGCAAGAATCGGCATGATACTTGCCGCAACACTGGGCTTTTCCGCGTGCAGTTCCACAAGTTCCAGCACGGAGCCAAAGCAGGCAAGCGAATCGGTCACATCAAAAAACAAGACTGTGGCAGTGAGCCTAAAATCCAACCCCACCACAGGATTCTCCTGGGAATGTTCCATCGAAGACGGCAGCATCGCAAAAATCGCGTCCGACACATACAAGCAGGACAGCGCGCCAAAAGACATGGTGGGCGTTGGCGGGCTACAAACTTTCGTCATCAAGTGCGTCAAGGAAGGAACGACAGACATCACGTTCACCTACAGAAGGCCGTGGAAAGGCGGCGAAACCGGGGAAACACGCCGCGCAAAACTTTCCGTGGACGAAAAACTCCGTGGAACCCTAAACTTCTATTGATTTTTGGAATTTTCAAAAATTCTCTTTCAGCAAGTTTTTAAGATTTCCTTTTGGCTTTTTCGCTAGTTGTGTGGTATCATGAAATATGCACAGTGCATTGAAAAAACAGATTAACCCAACAACAGCACGATTTTTCTCCACGTTTTGCGTAAGCGCACTCATCCTGATGATTGTGTTCCTCCTCACAAGCACTGTCATGGAACGCTCCCTCAGACTCGCAGAAAAACGATACGTCGAAAGCTGCTCGGAAGTGCTGGAAGGCTATGCAAACGCAATCCACTTTTACCTTGAGAACTACCACACGTCCCTTTCGTCAATCTATGACGAGAATCTGTTCAAGGAAGGCGACACTAAGAAAATCCAGGAGTGGCTCGCCGACAACAAGAAATACATACATCCCGATTTCTGCACCACATTCTACATCAGCGCGAACAGAGTCGGGTATTTCTCGAACGGAGCCGTCATAGACCTTGCAGACCGCTCCTATGTGACAGCAGCATCCTTCGGCGAAGAAAACTACTATGTGAGCGACATCATGGAATCAATCTACTCGCCCACCCCGATTTTCGTCATAGAAGAAGGCGTGTTCGACAATTTCCAGAATCTCATCGGCGTTCTGTGCGCATCCATAAAAATCAACGCGCTGGAAAAAATCGCGAAGGACATAAAAATCGGGAACGCAAGCTATGCCTCCATCATGGACAGACAGGGAAAATATCTGTTCCATCCATACGAGGAGAACA
This sequence comes from Treponema sp., assembly GCA_017412405.1. Taxonomy (GTDB): domain Bacteria; phylum Spirochaetota; class Spirochaetia; order Treponematales; family Treponemataceae; genus Treponema_D. The sequence goes on from JAFPYB010000141.1 coordinate 11,339, forward strand.
TCGCAAAAACCTACACGCCAAATTCTGAAGAGTACCGATTTTTCTCTTCCGACATGATTGCGCAAAGCGCGGACAGAATCGTGGAAACTGAAAACAGCAGGGGCGAGAAAATCGATTTGTTCACGGCAAAAATCGAGAACTGCGGCTGGACGCTGGGCGTGGCGTTCCCAAAGACGCGAATCGAACAAATCCACCGCCAGCAGCACTCCACAAAGCTCTTCATCCTCCTCACCTCGGCAGTGTCGCTCTTTGCCCTCCTGCTCCTGGAGCTGCTCGTCTCGGACTATTTCTACCGAAACCAGTTCATCGCCGCCGTATACGACCCGCTTACCACGCTTTGGACAAGAGAGCACTTTGAGAAAAAGGCGACACGGATTTTCAAGCGTTTTCCAAAGACAAAATTCATGCTCATCGAGGCTGACATCCGCGGCTTCAAGTTCATAAACCAGAACTACGGCGAGGTGGCAGCCGACAGCATGATTCGGTACTACTCCACAATACTCAACTCGGCGGCACGGGACCTGCGCGGAATCATCGGCCGGGGGTACGCCGACCATTTCTACATGCTCATAAAAATCCGCGACGTGCGGACTGCCATGCGCAATTTCAAGAATCTCTCCGAATCGATTTCAAGCATCATAAAATCATACGAGATTCCGTTCTTCCCAAAGTTCGGCATCACGTTCTTCCGCCCCGAGCAGCACAAGGACGTTACGGTAAAGGAGCTTATCGGGCAGGCATCCTTTGCCAAGAGCACAATAAAAGACAACATGGTGGTTCCGTACGCAATATACAACACGCGGCTTTTGGGCAGGGTGAACGAGGAGCACTACATTGAGACAAGCATGGAAAACGCGCTCAAGACAGGCGAATTTTTCATCATGTACCAACCGAAAATCAAGCTCTCAACCGAGGCAATCGTTGGTGCGGAGGCTTTGGTGCGCTGGCGCACAAAAGACCGCGGCATACTTGCGCCCGACAAGTTCATTCCGCTTTTTGAGCGCAACGGCTTCATCACCAAGCTGGATTTTTACGTCTACGACCAAGTGTTCCGTTTTCTGGACAAGCAGCTGAAGGCAAAAAAGCCCATCGTCCCAATTTCCGTGAACATGAGCCGGAACCACAACAAGCCGGAGCGGTTCATGCAGGATTTCATGGATTTGTTCCACCGCTACGACATTCCCCCGAACCTCGTGCAGGTTGAGATTCTGGAGCGTTCCGTCATGGACAACGAAACACTGTGCGAAATCACGGAGCGGCTTCACGACAAGGGCTTCACGGTGGCAATGGACGATTTTGGAAGCGGCGAGTCGTCGCTGAACATGCTCACAAAGGTGCCGGTGGATGTCCTCAAATTCGACCGCGACTTCCTGCGTTCCTCCACGGCAAAAAACGGCTCCATGGACGAAAAATCCGCCAAGTTCATCCAAAGCCTAATCGATTTGAGCAAGCATCTCGAAAAAGAAACAGTCTTTGAGGGCGTTGAGACTGCCGCCCAGCGGGATTTCCTCCGCGACGCGGCCTGTGACCAAGTTCAAGGCTACTTCTACTCCTGCCCGCTCATGGAAAGCGATTTCGTGTCGTTCATGGAGAAGCACATGAAAATCGGGGAATGATGGGTTTTGGCACGAAAAGTGCGGCTCAAGCAGCAATTGGATGTGGCGGCAAGGGGTTGACTAATAGCATGGTCGTTGAGCCTGCCGAAATAATTTTTTACACTATAACAGGCTCAATGACCGAATTGCTTCAAAAACTGTTTTCCGTACTAAGAATATTTGTCACAGTTACAATTGGTTTACATTATTGATACAATTGATTCTGAAACCCTTTCTGTTATGATTCTTTTAGTTTCTTGTTTTTCAATGAAAACATTGTTTTTTTCGTCGAATATTTTTCCAGCATATATAACAGTAACATACAAAACACCATTGATTTCTTTTGCATGAATTGATTCTTCCTCAAGAATTTTCTTTACATATGTTTTAAAATGCTCCTTTGATGGTTTTGATGGATTTCTGCAAATAATATGACTTATCGGACTTGTAGTCGAACCGTCGTTTTTCTTTATCGCGTTTTCCTCATTGACGGCAACTATTTTACACCTTGGCGAGCGGGCAGTAAAAACAACATCACCATCAAACTGCACATCAACATACAAAATGCCGTTTTCTTCCTTTTTTGATATAGAATATTTTTTTCCCATTTTTTACTTTCCTTACAAACTGAAAAAGAACAAGACGCTTGCAATGGCAAAGCCGAATACAAGTGCAAACACCCCAAACGAGATGACGCGGTTGTAGCGGTTGAGCTTTATGATTTTCTTCGTGTTTTTTTCTACGGCATTTGTCACATCATTCAAAACCGTAACAGTTCTATCTGTTTCCGACATCTCCTCCGAATACAGGTTTATCAGTCCTTCTGCACTGAAATAGTTCATTTCCGACGGCATTAAAACTCTTGCAAACGAAATAAACAACACAACACCAAGTGCAAACAGGACGGCACTTATCAATATAAGCCCATGCCATTCTGTTTGGCATATATCTTTTCTCTTGTAAACTTCCGTCAAAAACATGACCACTATATTCAGTATCAATGTTACAGGCGTCAAATACCCGACTGCCTTTGACTCTATGGAACTTTTGAGCGATTGCGTTCTGTTAAGCTCCTGTACAAGCAAATCCAAAATGTTCACGGTGTTTTCCATAAAAATTACCCCCTAGAATCACGTTTGTGAAAATAGTTCACAGCCCAAAAAACTGGGCTGTGACAAAAAATCTTATTGCTTGCTACTCCGCCGTGCGGACAACGCGGAAACCGTTGTTGTTCCGGTTGGACATGGCACAGTTGGACGCATTGTTGTTCCACGAGCCACCGCGTTTGACGCGGTTCAAGCCGGAAGACGCGCCAGCCGCCCATCACCTTTTTTTTCGGCACTCCCTTTTTCCATGAACAAGCCGCGACTGCTTTTTTTGCGCCGCCCTGGACGCGCCCGCGAGTTTTGCTTTGCAAAACTCGCAGAAGTTCGCCGTAGGCGAACTTAATTATTCAGAACTGGAACGCACAACACGGAAACCAAGGTCGTAGTAGCGGACGAACGGGCTGCCGCTGTCCCGGTGAGACACGGTGCAGCCGTCCGCATTGAAGCTCCAAGAGCCGCCGCGTAGGACACGGCTGGAGCCGGAAGCGGCACCGGCCGCCGGCGTGCTCGCCGTGATAGTACCGTACCAGTCCCAGCACCACTCCCACACGTTCCCGCTCATGTCGTAAAGCCCCAGGGAGTTCGCGGCCTTCCCCCTCACCTCGTGGGTCGTTGAGCCGCTGTTCTCACTGTACCACGCAACATCGCCAATCGTGTCGCTTCCCGCATAAGTGTAGCTCCACGCCGCCGCGTCCGGGTCTCCGCCGCGGGCGAGCCATTCCCACTCCGCCTCCGTGGGAAGGCGGTAGCCGTCCGCCGTCATGTCCTGCGTGGCGGCATCCCATGTCGCGTCTCTGTATGAAGGCCCGCAGTATTTTGTGCCTGACGAGACGACATTCGTCCAATCGGCGGGATTCGTGGAGCCGCCGATTGTGTACACTGGCGTAAGCCCCTCCGCCATGCTGCGCAGGTTGCAGTACACGAGCGCGTCGTACCAGCTCACATAGTACGCGGGGTAGTTCGCGCCCTTGCCGTCTGTGTCGCTCGGGGAAGAGGCGCCGTAGGTGCAGTACGTCTCGTACTCCCCCTGCGTCACGGGGTGGTCGCACGCCGTTATGTTCCCTATCGTTATGCTCCGTCCGCTTCTGAACACTTTCGAGTCGGTTGCGGAAGTTGATCCTGTTATTGTCATCCCTGGAACATATACCATATCCGCTGCAATAGCAGAAATCCATTCCGCATACAGCGTGATATTCTTTGTAACAATCGTGCTGAAATCAAATGCGGTTGTGCATCCGCTGTCCGTATACCACCCACCAAATGTGTAATTGCTTTTTGTCGGGTCTGTTGGTTTTGTTACCGTTTTTCCGCTTTTCACAGTTTGAGAAGAAATGGTGCTACCGCCGTTTGTGTCAAATGAGATTGTATAGCTTGGCAACTCCTTGAACGTCGCCGTTATCGTCACATTCCCGCTCGGCATGACAAACGTGTCGTCCGTCACGGTCACTTCGTTGGAGCTTGAGTCCGTAACGGTGAGCGTGTCAAGCTCGTAGCCGTCGTCAGCTTCCACGGAGACCGTCACCGTGTCGCCAGCCTCCGCCGTCTCGGGGTTCACCGTCACTGTTCCGTGCGTTACTACTCCAACAGCTGCAGTATACGTTGGTATTGTTGCCAAAATCCATTTTGCGTACAACGTGATGTTTGCCGTAACAACCGAGCTGAAATTGTACGCTGTTGTGTGTGCATTATCTGTGTACCAGCCGATGAACGTATATCCGCCTCTAGTCGGGTTTGTTGGCTTGCTTGCCGTTTTTCCGCTTCTTACGGCTTGTGAAGAAACGCTGCTTCCTCCGTCGGTGTCAAACGTAACCGTATAGCTTGGTAGTGCCTTGAACGTCGCCGTTATCGTCACATTGCCGCTCGGCATGGTAAACGTGTTGTTTGTAACAGATACTGGATTGTTGTTCGTGTCCTTGACAGTAAGCGTATCAAGCTCATATCCATCTGTTGGTGTAACAGAAATTGTCACAGCATTTCCTGCAGTTGCCCTTTCGGGGTTGACCGCGACCATTCCGTTTGTAGTTGTTGCAACAGATGCCGTGTATGTCGTTCCAACAGAAGATGTTCCAGTTCCCGAGCTTCCCGCACCCGAAGCCGAGCCGCTTCCCGAGCCGGAGCTTGTGCCGCCAGTCGTGCCGCCGCGCCCCGTGGCGTAGGGTGTCTCGCTCTGGATTCCGCTTCCGTCAACGAGAGTGTCGCCGTCCACTATGTCGCACACATGCCATGAAAGCCCGCTTCCGCTGGTGGGGACGGTGTACGTCTTTACAAGCTCGTTGTCTATGTACACGCGAACCCGCGCCTCTGACACCGTTATGGACGGACTGCGGCTCCAGTTGTACACATAGTAGCTGTATTTGAGCGATGCGTCGGGGTCTTTTATCGTCACCGTCTCAGGTCCGTAGCTGTTCACGTCGTCGCGGTCGAGCTGTATGTTCCCTCCCAGAGCCGTTTTTGAGGACCACAGGACCTGCTCTCCTCCAGCCGTCAGGTGCGCATCGAGGTCGCGCGGGTATTCGCCCCAGTCGAGGACGACTTTTATCTTTGCGGCGGTGTCAACTGCTGGCACGGAAATCCTGTTCCCCGCATCTATTGCGCCCGCCGTTATGGTGATGGTGTCCGTGGTGGTGATGTAGCCCGCGCCGCTGATTTCGACCGTGTACGTTCCATCCGAAAGGTTCAGCCCGCCGCCGGAAGAGCCGCCTCCTGCGCCAGAACCACTGGCTGGACCCGAGCCACTTCCGCCACTGCTCCCCGAGCCACCGCTTCCACCCGAGCCACTTCCGCCACTGCTCCCCGAGCCACCGCTTCCACCCGAGCCTGACCCAGACCCGCTTCCCGAGCCAGTGCCTCCCGCCGAAGCACCGCTTCCGCTTCCCGATGAACCTGCGCCGCCGCCAGTTCCCGCCCCCGAGCTTCCGCCACCGCCCGAGAGCGTGGCAAGCCCCGATTCGTCCGTGGTGAGCGTGGCGATAACCACGCCGTTCTGCTTTATCACAATCGTCATGTTCGCAAGCGGCTCTCCCGTGCTTGCGTTCCGTATGAGAATCTGCCCGCCGTCCACAACTTCGTTCTCGTCAGGCTCGGTGTCCTTCTCGTATTCTGCCACTTTGACTGGAACGCTGCACGCAAAATTTTCATTGCACGATGTCATGGTCAAAACTGCCACTATCGCAAAAAACGCGGTAACTAATTTTCTTTCCAATAACAGTCCTTTCATAAAACACTCAAAAAAATACAACCATTTTTTTTCTTTGTTTACGAGCATACGCATCTCCCATAAAAAATTCATATTTGACTAGTTTTGAGAAAATTAACCAAATATGATTTATTATATATGTGATAACCGATTTTGGCAAATAGCCACTCATAAATTAATCAAAAACGATTACTCTATTTTTATGGGATTCAAAGAAATTCTAAAAGATGAACTCACCTACAAAGACATACAATCAAAAGAGCTTGCGGCAAAAACGGGAATCAGCCTTTTCACCATAAACCACTACCTTGCGCAGAACGGAAACGCCCCAAGCGCGGAGAACGCGCTCAAAATCGCGCAGGCACTCGGCGTGTCCGTGGAGTATCTCATGACGGGGAAGAACGCGTCGATTGCGGACGACATAAAGCCCAAGGTGAAAAAAATGATTCCCAAACTCAATTATCTTTCGGACGACGACTTGGATTTGCTCGGGACAATCGCGGTGCGGCTCAAGCAGGACAAGCCCAATCTGGTCTTATAGATTTTTATTATTTTGACCATTTTTTTCATGCCCAAAATAATTCTAAAATCATCGGATACAAATCAAAAAAATCGAGGTGTGTATGAAAAAAATCACATTCTGCCATGCGCTTTTTGCAGCCCTGCTCGCAAGTGTCCTCTCATTTTCCGGCTGCACAAAAAAAGCCCAATCTACGCTCAAAATCTATTCAATCATCCATGATGAAGAATCGGAGGCGCTCACCACGCTCTTCACAGAAAAGACCGGAATTCCGGTCACGTTCCTCCGCGCCACGACAGGCGAGCTGGTGAACCGCGTCATCACCGAAAAAAACGCGCCGGAGGCCGACATCCTCTTGGGCGGCGCGTCGAGCTACCACATACAGGCGGCAAAGGAAGGCGCACTTGAAAGCTACACGTCGCCCCTCGCAAAGTCCCTTCCGGACTACGCAAAGGCAGACGACGGCACATGGACCGGAATCTGCGTCCTCACTCTGGGAATCGGCGTGAACGAAAAGCGGTTCGCCCAAAAGTTCCCGGGCACGCCCCTCCCGAAAACATGGGAAGATTTGCTCAATCCGGCGTTCAAGGGCGAAATCGTCATGACAAACCCGGTCGCCTCCAGCACGGGCTACTTGTTCGTACAGAACCAGCTCCAACGGCTCGGCGATGATGGCGGCTGGAAATACCTTCTTTCGCTCTCACAGAACGTGGGGCAGTTCCCCGACTCGGGAAGCGCACCCGCAAAGCTTTTGGGAACGGGCGAATATGCCATCGGAGTGTCCTACCTCCATGCAATCGCAAAATACAACCATCAGGGGTTCGACGTGACTCCCATCGCTCCGCCACAGTCAGTGGGCGACGTGGACTGCATATCAATCATGAAGAACACGAAAAATCTTTCCGCGGCGCAGAAATTCGTCGATTTCATGCTCTCGGCCGAGGCACAGGGTCTTATGAGCTCAATCACGTTCACCACGCCTGTCAATCCAGATGCAAAAGCACCTTCCGCAAGCGTCTCCATTGCCGACATCGACTTAATCGATTATGATGTCAAGAAGGCCGCCGAAAGCAAGGCTGCCGTTCTCGACAAATGGTCAAAATCGGTAAAATAGAAAAAAAGGGGCGGAATTTTCATGCCAATACACCACTCCGCCCCACATCATCCAGCGTTTCGCTCTCGCTCCTCCACGCCGCCGTCGTCATTTTTCTTGCGGTGTGCGTGATTTTTCCACTCTTGTGCGTTGGGGCAACGCCCACAAAGGATGATTTTGTATCGGTTCTCTCGTCAAGCGTGTGGCACGGCGCAATGCGCAACACGCTCATTGAATGTGTATCATCCACCGCACTTTCGGTGCTTGTAGGCTACCTTTTTGCCTACGCCGTCGTAAAGGCTGACATTCCGTGCAAAAAATTTTTCGCACTCATTCCCATACTGCACTTGATGACCCCACCCTTCGTCGGCGGACTTTCATTCATTCTGCTATTTGGGCGGCAGGGCTTTTTCACCCACAGGATTTTGCATCTTGATGTGAGCCTCTACGGATTTTGGGGGCTTTTGATTGCCCAAGTCCTGTGCTTTTTCCCCATCGCGTACCTCATGTGCGCCCAGACGCTCCGCCGCATAAATCCGTCGCTGGAACAGGCGGCACGCGCCATGGGTGCATCAAAGCCGCGAATCGCCCTCACGGTCACAATTCCCCTGTCACTCCCCGGAATTTTGTCCTCCGCGCTTTTCATCGCAGTGTCAGTCCTGAGCGATTTCGGGAACCCCATGATTGTGGCCGGCAGATTCCGCGTCCTTGCCGTGGAAGTGTACACGCAGCTCACGGGCTGGGTGAGCGCGGGAACAAGCTGCGTGCTTGCCATCGTGCTGCTCGTGCCGTCCGTCCTGCTCTTTCTCGCCCAGAACCACGTCATGAAAAAGCAGAACGCAAAAATCGCGACAATCGGCGCAAAGGACTCAAGCCTGCCAGAAAAAAAATCCTCAAAGCCCACAAAAGTCGTCCTGTTCCTTTTCTGCTCCTTTTTCTCACTGCTGGTGGCGGCACAGTTCGTTTCCATCGTGATGGGCGCGTTCCAGACACTTTGGGGCATAGACACACGCCCCACACTGGCCCACATCGCGTCAATCGCAAAGTTCACAAAGGAGCTGAAAAACTCCCTGCTCTTCGCATTCGCAGCCTCCATTGCAGGAACAGTGCTGGCAAGCCTTTCCGTCTTTTTCGTGAGCCGCTCATCCCTCCGACTCAAAAAATACATCGACATTTGCGCACAGCTTCCGGCGGCAGTTCCCGGCTCACTCTTCGGCCTTGCTTTCAGCCTCGCCTCCGCCCGCGTGGGATTCCGCAATTCCGCAGTCCTCATCGTGATTGCCATGACAGTCTATTTCCTGCCGTTCTCCTACAGAATCATCTCATCCGTGTTCGCGCAGATAAAAACGACGCTGGACGACGGGGCAAGAGCGTTGGGAGCGGACAAGCTGTGCGTGCTCAAAACGATTCTCCTCCCCCTGAGCCGTGGCGGAATCGCCGCTTCGTTCATCTACGATTTTGTGCGCGGCGTGGGAACACTCAGCTCAGTGATTTTTCTCGTATCATTCTCAACACCCCTCGCGTCAATAAGGATTTTGAATCTTGCCGAGCAGGGCGAATGGGGAAAATCTGCCGCCCTCGCAACAGTCCTCACCATGCTCACATTTTCCGTCCTAATCGCGGGACGGTTCATAATATCGATTCTTGACTCAAAGGCTCACAAAAAACAGGCACAAACATGAACAAACTCGAACTCAAAAACATATCGTTCTCCTTCGCAGGCGAAAATGCCGTGCAGAATGTCTCTCTTTCCGTGGAAGAAGGCAGCTTCACCACGCTCCTCGGCCCCTCAGGCTGCGGGAAGACCACGTTGCTTCGCATCATCTCGGGCTTCTTGGAACCACGGACGGGGCAGGTTCTCATCGACGGGACGAACCAGGCAGGAATCGAAGTGAACGAGCGAAAAGTCGGCATGGTGTTCCAAGACTACGCGCTTTTTCCGCACCTTTCCGTCAAGCAGAACATTTTGTACGGGCTGAACATCCAGAAGAAAAAAATCCCGGGGGAGGAGCGAGGTCGATTGATGGTGGAAACGGCCGAGTCCCTGGGGCTTGAAGATTTGCTGGAACGTTTCCCCCACGAGCTTTCAGGCGGGCAGCAGCAGCGCGTGGCATTGGCGCGGGCGTTAATCCTCGGCCCAAAACTCCTCTTGATGGACGAACCGCTTTCCTCCCTGGACACAAAGCTACGAATGAAAGTGCGGGAAGAGCTTAAGGAAATACAGAACCGGCTTAAAATCACCACAGTCTATGTCACCCACGACCAAGACGAGGCCCTCTCGCTCTCCACAAAAATCGCGGTCATGAACAAGGGCGAAATCCTGCAGGAGGGAAGTCCGCGCACAATCTATTTTGAGCCGAAAAACGAATTCGTGGCGGATTTTTTGGGGAAGACAAATTTCATCAAGAAGGGCGAAAAGACGCTCATGATTCGTCCCGAGTGGTTCGGCTCCGTGGAGCGGACGCAGCCCTGGCAAGGCGCGATTGCCAAGCCGGATGCCGTCACGCTCTCGGGAAAAATCGCGGCCCAGGAGTTTTTGGGCGCAAAGACGCGCTTTTCTGTGGATACGGAACTTGGCTTAATAACGGCCGACTTTGACACCATCGAAAGCGAGTCCATGCGACCTGGAGATGATATAACACTCGTTTCCCGAAAATCTTGGAAACTCAATTGAACAAGCCTGTTTGGAAAACTTAGGTTTCCGAACAGGTTCAATCTGTGGTATGGTATAAAATCGATTTTTGAATTTTTCCATGACAAAGGTGTTTTTTTGTGATAAAGGCTGTGTACAAAACAAGGCAGCAAGATTTGCTTCTCTCATTTCTCAAACAAACAAAAGGCTCCCATTTCACGGCGGAAGATGTGAAAAATCATTTTGCCGGAATGGAAAACCCGCTGGGAACCGCCACAATCTACCGCCAGCTGGAAAAATGCGTGGCCGACGGCACGGTTCTAAAATACTTCATCGATGAAAAATCAGCCGCCTGCTTTGAGTACATTGGCGAGACAAGCCCCAACGACGACGAACCGCCTCATTTCCACATCAAGTGCGAAAAATGCGGGACGCTCATCCACCTGGACTGCTCGGAGCTTTCCCACCTCCAGGCGCACCTCAAAGAAAGCCACGGAATCACGCTGAACCCCAGACGAACAGTGTTCTACGGTCTCTGCGCCGAATGTGAGGAGAAAAACAACTCCCCAGAAAAATGAAAACAGTTCTCATATTGACTTTTTTCCTCACTTCATATAATTTGATATTCATTCTCAAATTAGAGGTTTTCGGAAACTTCATTTTTCCGGACAGGTCTATTATATGAAGTCCCTCAAACAACAGGAGGAACGGCCGCCAACGCGGAGTTTTTATGGGAGCAATCATGAAAACAACAAAATTCATTGCTGGAGCTGCCATTTTGATTGCAGTGACGGTTTCATCGCTTTTTGCGCGGAAAACACCCTCCGAAAAAGACGGTAAAATCAAAATCGTGACAACAATTTTCCCCGAATACGATTGGACGCGGGAGATTCTCGGAGACAAAATCGGCACGGTGGACTTGACGCTCCTTTTGAACAACGGCGTTGATTTGCACAGCTATTCGCCCAGCGTCAAGGACATTGCAAAAATCTCCGAATGTGACATTTTCATCTACGGCGGCGGGGAAAGCGACGAATGGGTGGAGGATGTGCTTGGAAAAGCAAAGAACAAGAACCTCCGCACAATCAATCTGCTTGAAGTGCTGGGAGACAAGGCGAAAACAGAAGAAATCGTGGAGGGAATGCAGATTGACGATGACGACCGAGACGATGATGAAATCGAATACGATGAGCACGTTTGGCTCAGCCTGAAAAATGCACAGATTTTTTGCACGGAAATTGCCGGCGCACTGTGCGAGAAAGACGCGCAGAACAAAGCCGCGTACAAGGCGAATCTTGACGCATATTTGAAAAAGCTCTCCGTTTTGGACGGGCAGTACGCCCAGGCGGTCAAGTCGGCACGAACGAAAACGCTTTTGTTCGGCGACAGGTTTCCCTTCCGATATCTTGTTGACGACTACGGTATTCGATATTACGCGGCTTTTCTCGGATGCTCGGCGGAGAGCGAGGCAAGCTTCAAGACGGTTGTTTTCCTTGCCGAAAAGCTGGACGAGCTTGGATTGAAGAATGTCTGCCAAATCGAGACGGGAAACGGGAAAATCGCGAGGACAATCATAGCAAGCTCCAAGAGCAAAAATGCAGCCGTGCTTACGCTGGACTCCATGCAGTCAACAACGGCAGGCAAAATCAAGAAAGGCGCCTCATATCTTGGCACAATGGAAAACAATCTTTCGGTGCTCAAAACAGCACTGGATTAAAACTAAAACTTTGAAGGAGCCATGCTGCAACCATGAAGACGGGGCTTGTAATGGAAGGCGGGGCAATGCGCGGAATGTTCACATCAGGTGTCTGCGATGTCCTGCTTGAAAATGCTATTTCATTTGACGGCGCAATCGGTGTTTCTGCCGGAGCCACGTTCGGCTGCAACTTTAAGTCCAAGCAGATTGGACGGTCAATTCGTTACAACAAAAGGTTTTCGAAAAACTGGCGGTATTGCAGCATTCGCTCCCTCTTTTTCACCGGCGACTTGTACGGCGCAGACTTTTGCTACAACAAGATTCCCAACGAGCTTGATGTTTTTGATTTCAAGACGTTCCGCGAAAATCCCCTTTCATTCTACGTCGTCGTCTCCGACTGCAGGACGGGAAAGCCAATCTACAAGGAGCTTACCACCTGCGACGAAGAAGATTTGACGTGGCTGCGGGCAAGCGCAAGTATGCCGCTGGTGTCGCGCGTGGTAAGCGTGGGCGGTCACGAGCTTCTTGACGGCGGCATGACAGATTCCATTCCGCTCAAGGCGTTCGAGGACATGGGCTATGAAAAGAATCTAGTCATCCTCACCCAGCCCCGGGAATTCGTAAAAAAGCCCAGTCGTGCGCTCAAGCCAATGAAACACGCGCTTCGCCGCTACCCCAAGCTGTTTGAGGCAATGAAAAATCGGCACATCGTCTACAATCAGGAAAAAGAATACGCCTTTGAGCGGGAAAAAGCCGGCTCTGCGTTCATAATATGCCCGAAATCTTCGCTTTCAATCTCGCGCACGGAAAAAGACCCCGACAAGCTCCAACGTGTTTACGATGAAGGGCGGCGCACCTGCCAGAAACAGCTGGAGACAATCAGAAAATTCTTATGCCAGGAGCGTTCCCAGCGGGAGCTTCCTGAAAAGGAAAATCAGGGCGAATGAAACGATGAAAATGAGAGCCGAAACGAGCGG
>JAFPYB010000142.1 GCA_017412405.1 Treponema sp.
CAGGCTGGGCGGATCCTGCAAATCCACGTCCATTGTGGCAACATAATCGCCCTTCGCGCTTTCAAGCCCGGCAAGCAGTGCCGCCTCCTTGCCAAAGTTCCGGCTAAAGGAAACATAATGTACGCGGCTGTCTTTTTTTGAAAGCTCCCGTAGGACTTTTATTGTGCCGTCACTGCTTCCGTCGTCCACAAATCGGAATTCAATGTCCGCATCAATCTGCGGAGCGATTTTCAGCACTTCATTGTAAAAAATGAAAATTGTCTCTTCTTCATTGAAGCATGGGACAACAAGTGAAATCAAACTCATACAACCTTCTGTGATTTTTTCTGAAATCTATTGTAAGATTATATTATGAACAAAAAATCTATTTCTGTCATTTGCGTGCAAGCGTTTCTGATTCTTTTTTTTGTGTTTTGCCTTGTCTGCTGCCTTGAATTTTCCCGCGAGCTTATCATCGCCCTCATGGAACGGATTATTGGACGCAAGCTGCAGGAAATGACAAAATGGAACGCCGTCATCATCGGTTCAATGAGCTTTTTTGCGTTTTTGGATGCGGTCGTGTATTTCTTTTTGTTCATCAAGAAAGGGCGCGAATGTTTTTGGCGCATAGTCCAAAAGGCGCGGGATGTGTTCACGTCAAAGGATGCGCTCAAATTCATCGCGCTCATTTTTTCTGTTCTCTTGGTGAGTTATCTTGCGCTTTTGATGGCGCATTTTGATTTTCAGGACGACACCAAGCGGATTATTTCAGGACACAAGTCGTGGGTGGGCGCGAGCCGCTACATCTCCGAGATTCTGGCCGTGTTCTTCCACGCAAATTTCTACATAAACGACATCGCGCCTCTCACTCAGCTTATTGCGCTGTGCGTCCTTGCGCTCACATCTTTCCTCCTCGCGTTTGCTCTCACCGGCGGAAACATCACCTGGCTTTCGGCTGTGGCGGCGACTTTGATGGGAACTTGCCCCTATTTTGTGCAGAATATGTCGTTCAAGTTCGACTCTCCCTACATGGCAATGTCGCTTTTGTTCGCGGTTCTTCCGTTTTTGTTCATTGGCGATGTTTTCTCGTTCTGCACAACGAGCTTCATATGTCTTGTCTTGGTTTGTTCCAGCTATCAGGCTGCAAACAGCGTCTACATTGTCCTTGCGATTTTCTGCGCGTTCAAGATGCTGGGCGAGAAAGAATCGTTTAGGCGCGTGGTGCGTTTTGTGCTTCTTTCTATTTTGTGCTATGCCGCAACCCTTGCTTTTTTCAAGCTCTTCATCATGATTCCCACGGAGGCGACCATTGACGAGCGGAACACCCGCATCGGCGCTAATATGATGCTTTCCCTCATAAAAATCAACTGGCTTTCCTACATGAAAATCGTCCTCGGCAATTTTGGGAACCTGTGGATAAAATGCTTCGCCGTTCTTCTTTCGTTCCTCTTTGTGGTGGGCGGGACTGTTTTTAGCCGGCGCGGAAAGTTGTTCGGTTTTTTTGTTTCGATTTTTTCCCTTGCTCTCATGCTCGGCCTTTCGTTCGGCGCGTATCTTGCAATCGGGAACACGGTGCTTGCCGCCCGCGCGTTCATGGGCTTTGACGCGCTTGTTGCCGTTCTCGCCATTTTTGTTGCCCAGTGCGCGAGCCGTCTGGGGCGGGAGAAAATTGCTTGGAGAATTGGCGCGGCTTCTTGCATTTGTGCGCTTGCGTGGGGATTTTGCGTGAATGCCACCGTGACCGGGAACGTGTTCGCAAAGCAGCAGCGGTACACGGATTTCCGCCTTTCCATTCTCCTCGGCGATTTGGGCGCGTTCGTGAACAAAGGCGAAAAAAGCCAGTGCCTGGTGTGCGGAATAACAGGTGCGCCTGCTTCCACGAACATGGATTGGAAGAACTACCGCATAGACATGGGCGGCGACAACGGCGGCTGGATGAGCTATGTCCTTCAGGAATGGAACATGGATGTTGATTTTGTCTCGATTGAGTCGAACACGAATGTTCTGGAACGAAACCCGGAGCTGAAAGAAAAGGTTGGGTCGCTTCCCCTTCTTCTTGACAATTATTATCATTCGATTTACGGAAAAGACAATTTCTTTTACGTTCTGATGAAAAATCCGCAGGTGGAAATATATGAAATCAAATAAAGTTGTGTGCATTAACGGCGAGAGTTGGGTCAGAAATCTGACTGGAATTGAGCGTCTTGCGATTGAGGCGACGTGTTTTCTTGACAGGATGGTTCCCAAAGGCACGGTTCGTCTTGTCGTTCCCAAGAACGCAAAAAATCTTCCGTCGCTCAAAAACATCGAAATCGTCACGCTAAACGCAGAGGCTCATTTCATGCCCGCGTGGACGCAGATTCATTTCCAAAAATACGTTCTTTCCCACAACGGAATCAGCCTGAATTTTTCCAACACCTGCCCGTTCCTCTGCCCGGGATTCGAGTTCATCCACGACATTTACTGCGCCCTCTACCCCGAGGATTTGAAGACACGGCGGGACAAGCTGATTTATTTTTATTCCACGATGATGTACAAACGGATTGCAAGGAAGGCGAAAGCGATTTTCACGGTGTCCGAGTACACGAAGAAAACGATTGTGGAAAAATACGGCACACCGGCAGACAAAATCCATGTGGTTTATTCTGGGGTGAGCGGCTACAAGAACATTGTCGCCGACAACACAATCTTTGATAAGCTGCCCGTCCTAAAGGACATGGATTTTTATTTCACTCTTGGAAGCCTTTCCGTTAGAAAGAACCTTAAATGGATTGTGCGCCACGCGGAACTGTACCCGAACGAACTTTTTGCCGTGAGCGGAAAGCCGCTTCCCACGGCAGTAAGTCCAGAGCTTAAAAAGCTCAATTCCCTCCCGAACATCATCATGACTGGCTACCTGAGCGATGGTGAGGTGAAAGCTCTCTTGAAGAAGGCAAAGGCGTTCGTTCTTCCAACGTATTTTGAGGGATTCGGGCTTCCTCCCCTTGAGGCGTTGAGTGCTGGCTGTACCATAATTGTCTCCAACAAGACGAGTCTTCCTGAGATATACGGAAAATGCGCGCACTATATTGACCCAGACGAACCGAACGTGAACCTTGATGTGCTTTTGAAGGAAGATGTTGAGAGTCCTGAGAAAATTTTGGAAAAATACACGCTTGAGAATACGGCAAAGCGTATGCTGGATGTGATGAAAAGATTTGATGTTTTCGGAAACTTGCAGAAGTAAGCTGCACCGTTTCAGAAAACATCTGCTTTTGGAGTGGGCTACGCTTGTGTTGAAGTGTTCTGGCTTAGCTGGAGGTACATTTGGTCAGCCAAGCCGAAGCCCGCGTTTTTTGTCATCATTGTAGCGTATTCGTCATAGAGCATGTCTTCGTACATGCTCTTTGCGTAGCTGTTCTGTTCATCGGCTTTCATGACGGTCTTTCGCATTTCCGAGAGCATCATCTTCACGATGTATGATTCCATTTCGAGGGATTTTTCGTACAGCTTTGATGTTCTGTCGATTGTCTTTGGCTGGACGTGGGGATTCGCCTGGTTTGCGGCGGCTCCCGTGGGAAGCGATTTCTTGTCCCGCTCGGACGTGAATGTTCCTGCAAAGCCGGAAGTCCAGTCGCCGTTCAGCCTGCCCTCCTCGGCGACTTGGCTTGACGAAAGATTTTTTCCTACTGCCGATTCTGCTTTTAGCTCGTTGAGAATGGCCTCGAACTTTCCTTTTTCCGAGGAAATCCTTGCTCCCTGCATTGCGCTTTCCCCGTTCGTGATTGCACTATATCCACCAAGACCGCTGATTGTATTCATAAAAAACCTCTGATTTATTATCGGAATGTACGCTGGGAATTATGAGGAATTATAATTGTGAATCATTCCCATGTACCACGCGCTCCCGCCTGTCTTCATTCCGAGCGAGCGTAAGCGAGTGGTGGCGGACAGGCTGCAAATCACCGCCCCTTTTCTTGCCCAGATAGAATCTGGAAAACGCGGTACATCGCTTGAAGTAATAGAATCAATAGCTGATATTTTTGATATTCCCATCGCTTTTCTTTTTTTGGAGCAAGCAGGCTTTCCAATAAAAATGCAACCGACGATACGAACCATAGAGCTTCGTGCAATTGAAAAACAACTCCAAGAGGCAATAGCGGAGAACATCTCCTTTGCATTCAAAAAGCTGATTTAAAAAAACTGATTTTCGGGGTACAATGATTCCATGCCTTTATACGAACCAGACACCGTGTTCACGGTCACGAAGCTCACATTGCTCATTCGCGATATTCTTGAGGGGACGTTCTCAAACATCACGTTGGAAGCCGAAATATCGAACTACCGCCCGAATGCGAGCGGCCACCTCTACTTCAATTTGAAGGACGAAGGTGCGCTCATAAGTGCGGTCATGTTCCGTGGGCGAGCGTCAACGCTCAAATTCGCTCCCAAAGACGGAATGAAAGTCCGCTGCGCAGGCTCAATCTCCGTGTATGCACCGCGCGGTAACTACCAGTTCATGATTACAAAAATGGAAATTGCCGGTCAGGGCGACATTCTCAGGATTTTGGAGGAGCGCAAGCAGCGGCTTGCCCAGGAAGGGCTTTTCAATACTGAGCGCAAGAAAGAAATACCGCGCTTCTCAAAGACCATCGGGATTGTGACCAGCCCCACGGGAGCGGCCTTGCGCGATGTTCTGCAAATCACTAAGAGGCGTAATCCCGGGATGAACGTGGTCATTCTGCCTGCCCTTGTTCAGGGCGATGGTGCGGCTGAGACTATTGCGCGTCAGGTTCAGGTTGCCAATGAGTTCAATCTGTGCGACGTGCTTATTGTTGGGCGCGGCGGCGGCTCGCTTGAAGATTTGCTTCCGTTCAGCGAGGAAGTTGTAGTTCGGGCTGTGGCAAATTCGCACATTCCAACAATCAGTGCCGTGGGGCATGAGATTGACTGGTCAATCTGCGACTACGCCGCGGATTTGCGCGCCCCCACTCCCAGTGCGGCTGCGGAGTTTGCAGTTCCGGTCCAAGCCGAAATTGTGCAGGCGTTGCAGTCGTACCAGACTGATTTTTACCGGAGCATCACACAGCGAATCGAGAGGCTCAAGCTGATGCTAAAATCGTTTGACGTGAATAATATGGAAGTCAAGTTCCGCACGATTGAGCAGCCGCTTTTGAACCGGCTTGAAAAAGCCAAGGAAAATCTTGTGAAGAACATGAACGACAAACTCAAGGACACGAAGGTGAAAATCCAGCAGAGCGTCCAGATTTTGGAGGGGGCAAGCCCCCATACGATTTTGCAGCATGGCTATTCGATGGTTCGGACTAAAGACGGAACAATCGTAAGGAATGCACAGGACGTTCGGACAGGCGCGGAGCTTGAAATAATCCCCGCCCACGGAACAATCCGTGCGCAGGTAACAGAGTGTCTATAGATGCAATCCCGCCTGCTCATCAATCCAATCAGCGAGCTTTGCGGAGACTTTCGCGCAGTATTCGGGGTTTTCCACCACGAGCCGCCCGCCGCTGGAGCTTATCCACCAGTCATAGCCGCGGTCGTTTTTTGCGGGGTACAGTTCCACACCGTCCGTGTATCCGTCTTTGGAGTGTTCCTGGTTGCACGCGGGATTGGAGCAGTAGCCGCCCATGTCTCGTCCCCACGGGTAAAATCCTTCTTTTGATGTTGTCATGTAGGCGATGAACGCACACGCCGTCCAAGGCAGTGGCGACGTTCTTGGAATTTGTAGGTAGTGCTTGTACGCGTATCCGCCTATTCCCTTGTAGCCGTCTTGGTAAGCTGCCACAGTCGCATTGTTTACGGACGATGTTTGGGTTTCTTTTACGGAACGGAATTTTGAGTAGACGAGAAGCCCGCACTTTCCGCCCCCTGTGATGTCTGTCAGTTCCGAGCAGATTGGGCCGTCGTCCACCATGGCTCTGTACTGGGCACACCACAGCTTGATGTACGCAAGGGCGTATTTTGCGTTCTGGCTTGTTAGCCCGAGCCGTGCCACATCCGAGGAAACACTGTTGATAATTGTGTCGAAATAGTCCTTTTTTTCTTGCGGGAGCGCGTTGTATGCATCCTTCAAATACGATGCGTAGGTGTCGTTCGTGAGCATATAGAGGAAATTTTTTCCCACTGGCTCGCCGTCAACGCCCATGAAAAGAGGATGAACGTCCTTGTAGACAAAATCCCAGCAGTTTCCGAAAGTTTCCGAATTGTCGGTATTGTTGAACTCGAAGACCTTGTTCAGCGTTTGTAGCGCGAATGGATGCCCGTTCTCCTGCTCGTTTGTCCCTGCCGCGTCTTTCCACTCTTTTGGAATGTAGTTGAGCAGGTAGCCGGTGTTGAGCATTTTGCGCTGTATGAGATTGCCGTCCTGAATGAGCGTCATGGAATAGACCGGCGTGATTTTGTAGGCATCGGCCGTGAGAAGCGTGAAGATGGAATTGTTTTTTGGAACGAACCATTGGACTTTTCCCGAGTACGATGGATTGACCTTCTGTAGTTCTTTGATGAAAGTTTCCCCCGCCGCGGAGCCTCGGCTTGAGTTCCCGATTCCATAGAACACTTTTCCGTCTGACTCCGCCGCTGCCCGGCGGTACAGCTCGGAAAGCGGCATGGTCTGGGCCTGCTCGATGACCTGCTCCACAGTCTCTTTTTGTGCGACGACTTGTTCTTCTTTTTTGCACCCTGCAAGAAGGAGCGCAATCATTCCAAATGTCA
>JAFPYB010000143.1 GCA_017412405.1 Treponema sp.
CAAGTTCCTTTATTTCATCAGCGGACAACCCCCCCCATGGATGTCCGATTTTGTTCCTCAGAAATGTGAAATTGTCTTCGCTATTACCGTTTCCGCGTCTGCTCGGTAAGAATTTCACATCAGAATAGCGATCGTTATTTTAAAAAAAATTTACTACACCTTGCTGATTTTTCTTTTTTCCACGGCACGCCAAATCTTTCAGCAAATCATACAAAGCCATATACTGAATCACGAGGTTGGGGCATTGAATTATGTCAAAAATCTGTTTGTAGACTGAACGGGATTTTTTATCCAGCATTGCGCTGTCTCCATGCGCTATATCAGAATAAAAATTATCGCTTTTCACGCTTATTGCGCATTTTAGCTCATCTTTTATGCACAGACATTCCTCAAAGCGCGTTTCATACCGCAGAGTTTTTATTTTAACCAACTCACAGACAGGCTTAAAAGTATGCAGGTCGTCATAAAGTATCAGATTGAGGCAGATTCGATTGAGTTCCAATTCGATTTTCTCCAAATGATCCGCCGCGTCAAAACCCGCTTTCAGCCAGAAAGTAATTTCTGAGAAATCATCGCTGATTAAAAAAGAATGCAGGAATTCGTGTTTTTCATAAATATAAGGCTTGTTGTTCATTATTTCCAAAGAATCTGAGGCATGATTACCGCCAGCGATTTCTGCTCGGGTGTTAAAACCAAGCATTTTATATGCCGCATAACTGTCGCCGTCTGTCCGCAAAAAATCCGTATGCTCAATGTTCATTTCCATTTTCCTCCTTTACAATATAATACAGTATGACAAGGAGATGCACCGGACAGGCAGCCCGCGATTTTTGATGAATCGCTCGCTCATTTTCCAAAAACCTCAATCGCAATCCGCTTCCCGTATTCCTCAAGCACTTTTTTCATTCCCTCGTTTATCGCGTCTTTCATCGCGTCGTTCATGAACACGGCGAGCGTTTTTTCGGCGTAGTTCTCCGCGTTGTCGTGAGAGTAGCCGTCCATTCCCGCAAGCAGGATTTTTTTCGCGCCGCACTTCATCAGGAATTTTATCGCCATAAGCCCCGAGTTGTCGCTCACCGCCTCAACATCGCTCAGGAGGTCGCGGTACTTCGTCTGCAAATACACGCCGTCTGCGGTGATGTTCGAGGTGATGATGCACTTTTTTCGCTTTTCGGCGGGGAACTCGCGGAAGCGGCGCATATTGCTGATGAAAACGAAATCGGTCTCGCAGTGCGGGTAGTCAAAGTTCACGCTGATTGTGACGACTCCGCTTCTTGAGGCGTATTCCGCGATTTTCTCCTTCCAGATTTCCGCGCTTTTTCCCGGCGCAATCAGAAGTACCTCCTTGCCTTTGAGCAGTTTTTCCAGCTCCGCCTTGTGCTTCTCCTGCGTTCTTCCCGTCGCCATATAAGAAAGATACAGGCTTTCGATGTACGCCTTGTCGAATTCGTATTTTTTCCCGTCGTCCATTCGCAGGAAAATCTCGTTCATTCCCTCCACGGTGAGCGTCTTGCGCTCGTCAAGGTAGAAGGCGTAATTCGGATGCGCTGAATGTAAGGCGGAAAGGTAGTTCGGGAGCGAGTAGCCCCAGCCCCGCTGCTGATAGAAGCCGTCCAGAACCTCGTCGATTATGCCGAGGAGCGGCTTTATGTCGTACTGGCTGCCGCGCGTTTCGTTCAGGTACTCGGTGAAAAGCTCGGTGTTGAGGTTGCCAGCCCCGCGCCCCATGCCGTACACCGACGAGTCGATTATGAGATTCCGCGCCGTCTGCATCTCAACGAGCCGCTGCACGTTCGAGTAGGCGAGCTGCATATTGTTGTGCGAGTGGAAGCCGATGAGGATTTCCTCGCTCAGATTATGCTCCACCATATAGAAAAGCCTCGTCAAGTCCCGCCGCTTCATCTCGCCGAAGCTGTCCACGATGTAGAACGCATACGGATTCAGGCGGTTCGCCGCATCAATCAGGCTCAGGAATTCCGAGTCGGAGTAGCAGAGCGAAACCATCGGCTGCAGAAAGAGCCTGTAGCCTTTTTCGATGATGATTTTCGCCGCCTCCAGCGCGTTTTTTGCGTCCTTTTTGTGGAACGCGAGGCGGATTCCCGCGATTCCCCTGCCAGAACATTCGCCCAATTCGGAAAAATCATATTCGCCGTAGTTCGCCATCACAACGAAGAGGCTTGATTCCGCCTTTTCGGGCAGAAATTCGTTCGTCTGCGACAAATCGGTGAATTTGGTAACATCGGTCGAATACTGAACTTTGCTGGTCAGAAATCCGCACTCGATGATGTCGATGTTCGCCTCGGAAAGCCCTTTGAGAATCTTCTTGATGTTGCTTTTGCCGAACTGCCACTCGTTGCAGTAACCGCCGTCACGGAGCGTACAGTCCAGCACGGAAATCTCGTTCATTCCTCAGACCTTCACGATGCAGATTGAGCAGTGGTCGCCGATGGGGATTTTGACAAGCGCGCTGCATTCCCTCTCGTAGTCGGCGACAGCCTGCGCCACGCCCTTGTAGCCGGGGTTGAAGTAGTCATGCACAAGTAATACCCCCCCCCGTATCATACGCGGGTAGAAAAATCTCAGCCCAGCGAGAATCGGGTCGTGAAGGTCGAAGTCGAGGTTCACGAACTGAAAGCGCGCGTCCTCAAGCCCTGCCGCCGTTTCGGGGAAGAAGCCCTTGCGGATGACGGCTTTTCCCGGGTGCGGGAGTTTTGAGAGGACGAGGCTCTCGCTCGTGATGTTCAGGTGGCTCACGCCTTCCGAGGAGAAGCCGTTTTCCCGCTCCGTCCTGATGTCGCGCTCGTCAAAGCCCTCGAAGGTGTCGAACAGGTAGAGCGTGCTTTTGGGGAACGCGCGGTTTATCTCCTTGGCGAACTCGCCCTGAAACACGCCGCCCTCCGCGACAGCAACCCCAGGCTCTTCCGTGACGGACGCGGCGTAGTCGCGCAAAAAATTGACTCGCGCCTTCACCTGCGTTTCCACGAAACTGCGGTTGATTTTTGACGGCTCGACCCCCGCGGCGACGAGCTGCGCTGGCATCACATCGAGCGCGGTGAGCGAGCCGAGGATAACCTCGTCGAAATCCAGTGACTTGCACGAATCGGCGTTCCCAAGCACGGGAAGGGCGCAGCATTTCCCGCCCCATTTTGACTCGTCGTTGTCAAGGAAGCCTATGACCTCGCACGAGTCCTTGATTTCCCCGCAAATTCGGCTTCCCGTTGACCCAGAGCCGAAAATCAGCACCTTTTTCATAAAAAACTCCTTCAGCCCGGTTCTCAGGCTGCTTTGTCCGCTCATAGCGCGACATTCCTATCTTTTGGACAAATCCACTTTTCAAAAGAGGATTTGTCCAATATACTTGAGCAATGATTACCCGAACGATTTTGCCGCAGCTACACAGGCTGCTCGAACTCTACCCCGTCGTGACCGTGACAGGCCCGAGGCAGTCGGGGAAAACAACGCTCGCGAGAAACGCGCTTCCCGATTGGAACTACGTTTCCCTCGAAGACCCCGACATCCGCTCGTTCTGCAAGGGCGACTGCAGGGGATTCTTGGCGACGTACCCCGAGCGCACGATAATCGACGAGGCTCAGCGCGTGCCTGAACTTTTCTCATACCTCCAGACCCACGTGGACGCGGCTGGGAGAAATGGAATGTACGTCCTTACCGGCTCCCAGAACATGAACATGATGGAATCCATCTCGCAGTCGCTCGCGGGGCGCACGTCCGTCCTCAAACTTCTCCCGCTCTCGTATGAGGAACAGGAGGACGCGGGCATACTCCCCGAAAGCGTGGACGCGCAGATTTTCACTGGCGGGTATCCGCGCATTTTTGACAGCCGCATACCGCCCGCGCAGTTCTGCAAGGACTACATCGAGTTGTACGTTGAGCGCGATGTCCGCCAGCTCAGGAGCATCGGCGACCTAGACACGTTCAAGCGGTTCGTCAGGCTCTGCGCCGGAAGAATCGGGCAGCTGCTCAACGTGCAGAACCTCGCGGACGACTGCGGAATCGGCGCGACCACCGCCCGCTCTTGGCTTTCAGTCCTTGAGACGAGTTTCATCATTCATTTTCTCAAGCCCGAGTTCCGCAACTTCTCCAAACGGCTCGTAAAGACCCCAAAACTCTATTTCTGCGACACAGCCGTCGCCTGCTCGCTCCTCGAAATCAGGGATGCGGGGCAGCTCTCGTCGCACTACCTGCGCGGAAGCCTTTTCGAGAACCTCGTCGTAAACCGTTTCAGGGCGGGTGCATTCAACCGCGGGGAGGAAAGCGACCTGACGTTCTGGCGCGACAAAAGCGGCGTCGAGATTGACCTGCTCTCAAAATCCGCCGGCACGGACGGACAGCCCGTCCGCGCATGGGAAATCAAGGCTGGCTCAACCTACTCGGAGGACTACTTCAAGAACCTGCGGCACTGGAGCGACCTCTCGGGCGTTCCGAGCGAGAACTGCTCCGTCATCTACACGGGTCAGAACCCGATGAAAACGAAGAGCGGTAATCTCGTTCCATGGTCAAAACTCAATATATAGAATAGAAATGTCAAAGAACAAAAGAACGCGATAAAGCGACGCAGGTTGTCATTCGTCAGCCGTTTTAACGTGTGCGCCCCCAAAAATGACGCTGTGAATCGCGTTCGCTATCTCAAAGTCCACGGGCATATTTATGTCCACGGACTCGATTTCGTCCATCTCCTGCAGATAGGGCTTGTCGCCGATTCTTCGGTGCAGGCTCTGGATGACGCTTTTCGTGAACACATACATTCCCGTTGTCTCCACGAAAAACGGCTTCAAGTCCTGCGTGCGCGGAATCCGCGAAGGCTCGTAGTTGAACGGCTTTCCGTCAATCCACAAAAAATCCTGCATTTTCCGCACGGCGACGGCTGAGTCATACTCGCCCGACTTCACCATTCGCACCGCATTCGCAATGCTCTCCGCCCTCTGGAACGGCGCTGTGGCGTGGGCAAGAACATAGATGTCCGCGTCAACCTCGTTCGAGAACGCGAGGAACATCTCGTTCACATTCGCGCTCGCCGTGTCAAAACACGCGTCGCGCCGCAAAAATCGCACGCCGTCAAGCAAGTAAGGCTTCACCTCGTCGCGGCTGCAGTACACATACACCTCGTCAACCTCGGCGCACGAAAGGAGCGTCCGCTGAATGAAGTGCATGAGCGGCGTTCCGTCGTCAAAGCGTTTCGTGTTCTTTCCGGGCGTGCGCTCGTTGTTGAGCTTTACCGGCACAAGGGCAACCGTTTTCATGCCGCTCTCCCTGCAACCGCTCGGGAAGCAAAGGAAACGGAAGAAACTACTCTATATTTGTACCCCCCCCGTTGTTTTTACTATACTCAGTGTCCACCGAGTACGGGTCAATCTGGCTCACGCTCTCGTCCATGTCGAGCCACGCGCGGGCTACCGCCAAGTCAAGCCCGTCGTCTATGTCAACGGCGGTGCGCTTGTCGATGATGAAGCGGTACGGGTTCCGCCCGTGGAAGTACGCCCACTCAATCATCTTTTCGCGAGGCGCAAGCAGGATTCCGTCCGTCACGATGTAGAGCGGCGGAAGCTGCTGCGACGGCACA
>JAFPYB010000144.1 GCA_017412405.1 Treponema sp.
AAGGCGTCTCACGATGCATTTACAAAAAAATGCCAGACCACGTACATGAATCTGGAAAATCTGCCCGTAGCGGAAGCAATAAAATTCGCCCGCTTTTAGTATGACTGGATTCACACGCATATTGCCCATGAAGACCGCCTGTACCTGCCCGCACTCGTCGCATTTTTAAAAAACAAGGCAAGCAAGTAGGTTTGTATGAACATTCTTTCTATTAACAACCTTGCAAAAATCGGACGTGAAGCACCACTGTTTACTGACGTTACATTCGGCATGGACGCTGGCGACAAAGCGGCGGTCATCGGACGAAACGGCACAGGAAAATCCACACTGCTTGCCACAATTGCAGGCGCGCTCACTCCCGATGAAGGCACGGTTGTCTTAAACAAAAGCGCAGGCGTCAGCTACTTGAGCCAAAATCCTGCGTTCAACCCAGAAAACACTATCCGTGAACATATTTTTGCCAGCCACTCGCCCAAACTTGAAAAAATCCGCGAGTACGAAGAAATCTGCGACCAAATGGCAGACGAATCCGAAAAAAACACCATTTCCGCCCGGCTTCAGCAACGCTTTGACCAACTCACGCTTGAAATGGACAAAGGCGACCTCTGGAACTACGAAGCACAAGTTCGTTCCATATTGAGCACACTTGGTATCACCGATATGGCGCGCAAAATGGGAACGCTCTCTGGCGGCATGGTCAAAAAAGTCGCGCTCGCCCAAGTTCTTGTGGAAGACACACAATTGCTCCTTCTCGACGAGCCGACAAACCACCTCGACATCACCACAATTTATTGGCTGCAAAATTATCTGCACGACACCCAACGTACCGTCCTCATGGTCACTCACGACCGCTATTTTTTGGACGCAGTTTGTACCAACATCTATGAACTGGCACGCGGTCACCTCAAACTATATCAGGGAAACTACAGCACGTACCTCGAAAAAAAAGAAGTTGAGGCAGAAATCGAAGCCAACACAGAACGCCGCATCGAAAGCGTCCTGCGATTTGAACGCGACTGGCTCTTGCGTGGTCCATGTGCGCGTGGCACAAAAGCAAAAGCCCGCATTCAGCGTGACATGCAGTTGATAAACCGTGAAAAATTTGCCGCCGACAAAGGCTTTACGTTTGAAGTGGCAGGCCGTCGCTTAGGCGGTAAAATTCTGGAACTGCACAACATCAGCAAAAATTATCCCAAAGGATATGTGGGGGAAAGCCTTCCC
The DNA here is from genome assembly GCA_017412405.1 of Treponema sp. Classification (GTDB taxonomy): domain Bacteria; phylum Spirochaetota; class Spirochaetia; order Treponematales; family Treponemataceae; genus Treponema_D. The sequence goes on from JAFPYB010000144.1 coordinate 1,222, forward strand.
CCTGCGTCGCACTCCGTTGCTCCGACACCCCCTTCTGCGGGGGACACCCCCGCAACGCCCCCGTGCTTCACCCCCGTCCTCAAAAATTTTTCCTACACATTCAGCAAAGGAGAAAAAATCGGCATCTTTGGTGACAACGGCTCCGGAAAATCTACACTCTTGAACCTCATCACCGGTACAATCCAGCCCGACAGCGGTACCATCGTCACCGGCGTAAACACAGTCTTTGGCTATTATCAGCAGAACCCCGTTTTTACCGACCTTTCGCTCACCGTCCTCGAATACATCAAAGAAGCCGCCGAAGTTATCCAGATGAACGACGGAAAAACCCTAAGCGCCGCACAATTCCTCAACGAATTCGGCTTTGAAGGAAAAATTCAGCACTCAGCCCTTTCCACATTGAGCGGTGGTGAGCGAAAGCGCGTCTTTCTCGTCCGCCTCCTCATCTCCAACCCAAATTTCCTCATCCTTGATGAGCCGACCAACGACTTTGACATCTTCACGATGAACCTGCTCGAAGATTTTCTCCTCGGCTACAAAGGCTGCCTCCTCATCGTAAGCCATGACCGCTACTTTATGGACAAAACCGTGGACAGCCTTTTCATCATGGAAGAGGTTGGAAACATAAGCGGCTTTGTAGGCAAGTGTTCGGAATATATTGAATATAGGGAAGAACTTCGCAAAGAAAATAAAGAAGGAGGGGGAAGACTCCCCCACGTGCGAGTTTCCGAAGAAAACTCGGTAGTGAGCGGCAGCGAACGTACTACCCCTTCTGCGGGGGACACCCCCGCAACGCCCCCGTCGACATCTTCTACTTCCCAAAAGAAAAAGCTCTCCTTCAAAGAACAAAAAGAGTTCGAACAATTAAACGAAGAAATTCCTGCCCTCGAAGCAGAACAGAAAGAGCTGGAAGCAAAGATGTCTTCCAGCAACTTTGACGAGGTTCGCGCCGCCGGAGACCGCTACAAGGAAATTGACGCTCTGCTGGCAGAAAAATATCCGCGCTGGGAAGAACTGGCAGAGCGGGCATAAGGTTTCGATACGGCCTTCGGCCTACTCAACCTCCGAACAGGCA
>JAFPYB010000145.1 GCA_017412405.1 Treponema sp.
GAAATTTACTGTGCTGACCTTATTTCCTGAGATTCCGCGCGCTTTTTTTGAAACCTCAATCATGGCGAAGGCGGTTGAGAAGGGAATTATTGCCTACGATTTGGTGAATATCAGGGATTTTGCCTTTGATAATCACAGAACGTGTGACGACAAACCGTATGGAGGCGGTGCCGGTCAACTTTTGATGGCGGAGCCTCTGGGACTCGCTTTGGACAGCGTGAAGGCCTACAAGAAGCACGTGATTTATGTCACGCCCAGCGGAAGGCCGTTCACCCAGAAAAAAGCGCAGGAATTGAGCCGGAAGGATGAAATCGTTCTTGTCTGCGGGCGGTACGAGGGTATCGACCAGCGGATAATAGACTTGTACGTTGATGATGAGATTTCCATCGGCGATTATGTGATGTCAAGCGGGGAGCTTGCGGCAACTGTAATTGTCGATTCGGTCTACAGGCTGGTTGAGAATGTCATCACCCCGGAAAGTCTGGAGGAAGAGAGTTATTCTGGCGGACTTTTGGAATATCCCCAGTATACGCGGCCCAGCGTGTACCGAGGCTTGGAGGTGCCCGATGTTTTGACGGGCGGCAACCATGAGCTTATTCGGAAGTGGCGGCTCAAGAAGCGGCTTGAGAAAACGCTTTGCAATCGCCCGGATTTGATTGCGAACGCGCGTATTTCAGGGGAGCTTTCGAGCGAAGCCGAAAAGATGATTGAGGAACTGACGGAGCATGTTTCGTTGAAGCATGTCCGAAAACGTAGAGGAAAATAATCATGGATTTGATCAAGACTATCGAAGAGCAGCAGAAAAAAGAAGGTGCTCTTAATTTCAGCGTAGGTGATACTGTAAAAGTTCACTTTGAAATCATCGAAGGTAAGACAAAGCGTATCCAGATTTACGAGGGCCTCGTAATCTGCATCAAGAACGCTGGGGTTCGCAAAACATTCACTGTCCGCAAGATTTCTTACGGCGTTGGTGTTGAGCGCGTGTTCCCGGTTTACAGCCCGCGCGTTGTGAAAGTGGAAGTTGTCCGCGTTGGAAACATCCGCAGAAGCAAGCTCTACTACATCCGCGACAAGATTGGCAAGGGCGCGAAGGTTAAGGAGCTTGTGGGACAGAAGGCCGTGGCTTACTTGGCTGCTTCCCGCGCAGCATCAAAGGCTGCCGAGGCTCTTGAGGCAAAAATCAATGCCGAGGAAAAAGCTGAGAACGCAGCGGCAAAGGCTTCAAAACCTGCAAAGAAATAAGCTTTTTGTGGCTTGACAGAAAGGCTGACCGCCTGTGCGGTCGGTCTTTTTTTTGTCTGCGCCTGCTTATCCCCCAAAATTTCCGCCCTCACCGCAGGAATCAGAAAAATAGAGTTTTTAGAGATTTTTTGTACAAAAACAAGTCTTTTTTTTCACAAAAACGCGAATTTTTCAAAAATCAAGGTACATAAAAAAGTGATACGTGATATACTGAATACATATTGTTTGTCATCGAAAAGGGGTGGTCTAAATGAAAAATTTCAACAAAATCAGCTGTGATGAAATCAAAGTTGGGGTAAAATTCTCGGCTCCTGTTTTTTTTGATGATGGAGAAAATATGTTCTTGGCGGAGGAAAAATCTGCCAAACAGTACCATGTTGCGGCGCTTGCACGTTGGAACATTCCGTATCTTCTCTCCTACGGCCACGTAATTACTGGCAATGACGAGTCAGATTCTGGCGAGTTGTACGAGCTTGAGTCGTTGGACGAGATTGAAGAGCTTTCCGATGTGGATGAAATCGAGGCTCTTGAGGAAATCGCCTGAATTATACATCAAGTAGGCAAAAAGGAAACGATGGCGAGAACCGCGCCTGCAGTTTCCTTTTGAGGCTTGGATATACCATCATTTCACGGAATTTCCGTTCTCGGCGGGGTGAGATTGATGTCATCGCGTTGGACGGGGATACTGTCGTCTTTGTGGAGGTCAAGACTCTCCCCAGCGGGAATCCTGATATTCTTGCCCACGAACTGAATCTTCGAAAACAAAAAAGAATAATTGAAACATCTCAATTTTTTCTTCTAAACAATCGACAATATAGTAACAGCAAAATTCGGTACGATGTGATTGTAATCGACATGCCGGACTTTGAACCTGTGTACCATATTCAAGAAGCATTTTCGGAGTTAACATGACTTCATCTTCAAAAAAAGTCGTTTTTGATAGAAAAAATTCTGACCGTATTGTAGAATTACGAAAGAAAATCAACGATCCAAAATATCTGGAATCTGCTGTTTCTCGAATCGCTCAGGTCATGAGCAAAAGGATTGTGGGGGACACAGATCCATATTCGAGAAAAGTGTAATGGGATACAAAAAAAATAATCGAAGCAGAAATTACAGTGACAGACGAAGGGAGAGGGGCGACAAGTCCGAACGGCCTGAGCGTTCGGAGCGGCGTGAGCGCAAGCATTTTGTAAGCCAGAAGGACATTCAGGAGAATGAGAACGCGATACGGGCGTTCAAGGCAAAGATACCGCTGTGCGAGTGCTGCGGAAAGCAGATTATCGATGTTGCCGACGCAATTACCAGCAAGGAGACCGGAAATCCGGTTCATTTCGATTGCATTCTTGAAAAAATCAGCGAACGCGAAAAACTTGGCGCGAACGAAAAAATCGCATATATCGGACAGGGCAAATTTGCCGTGCTCCATTTTGAAAATATGCATGATTTGCGGAAATTCACCATCAAAAAGACGATTGAGTGGGAAAACCAGGATGTGCGAAGCGACTGGCGCACCGAGATGGCGAGTTTGTACAGCCAGATAAAATAGCATCAGTTTCCAAAAAAAACAAAGCCTGACTTTCAGGGCGAAAATCAGGCTTTGCCGGGAACCGGACTCGGACCGGCACGCCGGTTTAAGCTGGCGAGGGATTTTAAGTCCCTTGTGTCTACCATTCCACCATCCCGGCATCATTGAGCAAACGTCAATATATTGATTATAACAGAAGTTTGAGCTTCGTTCAAGCAAATGTGCTGCAAGCACGTCTTTCCATTAAAGCGATTTTTTCCATGCAGTCGCGGTGTCGTTTTGTGAAGCTGCGCTGAAATTGTGGGAAAATAAAAATAGAACAGGAGGAACACATGGCTGAGATAAAATTTGAATTCAAGGGCGAGCATAATGTGATTGCGCAGGGAAACAAGGGATGGAACCTTGAGCTGAACCTTGTTTCCTGGAATGACAGGGACGCGAAATACGACATCAGGTCGTGGAGCGAGGACCATACGAAGATGGGAAAGGGAATCACGATGACGGCCCAGGAGCTTTCGGCGTTGCGGGAGCTTTTGAACAAGATTGAAATCAAGTAGGCGCGAGTTCCATGTTCAGTGATACACATTTCCATTTCCGCCATCTTGTGCGCGACCGGGGGCTTTGTGGCGCGGACATTTTGAAGAAGCTCGCCGCGCGGGACACGTTCTTTGCGTTGGATATCGGCACCGAGGCTGATGATTTGGCCGAGCGGGGCGCGTTTGTCTCAGAGGCGATTTCTGCGCTCCCTGCCGACGAGCAGGCACGGGCCGAGCGGTTCATGTTTTTTTCTGCAGGAATTTGGCCAAGCCCCGCGGAGATTCGGGGGCGCACGGAGCGGATGAAAATTCTTGAGAGCCAGATGGAGTCGTTCCGCGCTGGCAGGTTCGGGAAGCGGCTCGTGGCGATGGGGGAATTCGGGCTTGACCACCACTGGAATGTGAACGGAGCCGACAAGCGCACGGCGGATGATTTTGATGACAGGCTGCTTGAGGGTGAGCGGGAATTGTTCCAAATGCAGATAGCTCTTTCCCAAAAGATGGGACTGCCGTTTGTTGTCCATTCGCGGGATGCGTTTGACGACACGGTTGATGTCCTCAAGAACATGGGCTATTCCAACGGAATCATCCACTGCTTTTCCTACGGGAAGGACGAGGCTCGGACGTTCCTTGACATGGGGTTCTACATTGCCCTGGGGGGCGCGGTGACGTACACAAAAAAATCCAGGATGGCAGAAATGACGGAGCTGCTCCGATTTGTGCCTGACGACAGGATTCTTATTGAGACTGACGCGCCGTATCTTGCGCCTGTTCCGTTCCGTGGGCAGACGAACACGCCTGTTCTCGTGGAATACGTCTACAACTTTGTTTCTGCGGCGCGGAACGTTTCCCCCGCCGACTTGAGCCGCACCGTTGACGGGAACATCAGAAGGCTGTTCGCGCTTTAGGCGGGCTTCTTCATGACTGCAGGAAGAATGCCCCGAATACGCCGCCTGCCAGAATGATGAACACTGGATGGAGTTTTGTCTTGAAAAGGACGATGAGGCACAGAAAATAGAACACGGTGCTCAATCCAGAAAAGCAAAATTCATTCCACGTTGAGATGTGGCGCAGGTCAAAGCCGCTCGTGACAACGAGCGCAAGGACGATTATTTTCACCGCGGCAACGGCGATTACGCCGGAAACTGCGGGGCGCAACGTGGAGAACGCCGCCTTGACTATTTTTTTCTCCGAGAATTTCCCGAAAAACCGCGCGATGAGCATTATGCAGATTATGGACGGCATAACTTCCCCGAGCGTGGTGAATATGCCTCCTGCCCAGCCGTACAGCTCGGTTCCGATGTATGTTGCAATATTGATTCCGATGGGGCCCGGCGTGCTTTCGGAAATGGCGACCATGTTGAAAAAATCGCTTGCGGGAAGGAGCGCGAACCGTTCGACTATGACTTCCTGCATGATGGTGATGGCGACTTGACCGCCTCCAATGGTTATCAGCCCCACGTAGAAAAAGACGGCGATTAGCAGGAGAAGTCCGACGAATGTTTGCGCTTGAGTCTGCCCGATGATGAAAGTTACAAGGTTACTCATGTGTGCTTGCCTCCGTGGCTTTGTCCGATGCGAGTCCGCCGCGGCACGCAAATAGCAGGATTCCCAAAATCGCGCTTCCGAGAATGACCCAGATTGTGCTGACATTGAATATGTATATGAGGGCGAAAGCAATCAGGAGCAGCAAGAAGCCGAATGTGTTCTTGACTGATTTTTTTGCGAACGTGAACACGGCGTAGGTGAGGATGGCGGCGACGGACACATTGATTCCTCGGAGCGCCCTTTGCACCCAGACTAGCTCCTTGAAGTTTGATATGAACGCGGCTATGACCGTGATGACGATGATGGAGGGGCTTACCATGCCTGCGGTGGCGACGATTCCTCCCAAGGCTTTTGCCTGCTTGTACCCGGTGAATGTCGCCACGTTCACCGCGATGATTCCTGGCGTGCTCTGACCGATTGCGAACCAGTCAAGCAGCTCTTCCGAGGTGGCCCATTTGCGTTTTTCGACTATTTCACGCTCAAGAATGGGGAGCATTGCAATGCCGCCCCCAAAAGTGACAAGCCCTATTTTGAAGAAAATGGAGTAGAGTTCGCATAACGTTTTTATCTTGCTTTTCATGATTACCTACCTGTTGAAGAGAATGCACATATTTTTTAGCCATTCTCCCTTTTGCCTTGCTTTCAGCCCGGTGAGCATGTACGGTTCCGCCCTCCACGTCCAGTTTGTGCCGCTTGTGCTCGGTGTGTTCATTCTGCTGCCCGAGCCAAGCTCAAACACGTCCTGGAGCGGAATGATGCAGGTTGCCGCAATCGAGCTGAAGGCAAGTTTTACGAGCCTGCGGCAGAGCTTTCCCGAGAAACGCAATTTTTTGATGTTCTTTTTTTTGGGCGGCTTGCCAAGCAGATATGAGGCAATGAGGAGGAGCGTTTCGTCATCGGCGGTGTCGAGTATTCCCTTTGCTGTGTCGTTGTCATGGGTGCCGGTGTAGACGACGCAGTTTGGCGTAGTGTAATTGTGGGGAAGGAAGGCATTTTTGAGCGCACCGTTTTTGAGCTCGGTCTTGTCGAACCCGAACTGTAGGATTTTCATGCCCGGAAAGTCGAACGAGTCGCGCAAATCTTTGACCTCGTCGGTTATGACACCCAAATCCTCCGCGATGAGCGGGAGTGTTCCAAGCTCTTTTTTTATGGCATTGAACAAATCCTTTCCGGGACCTTTGAGCCATTCCCCCTCAATTGCGGTCTTGTTGCCGAACGGAACGGCCCAGTACGCCTCGAAGCCGCGGAAATGATCCAGCCGCACGTAGTCCACGAGCTTGAGGGTGTTTTTTATCCTCTGAATCCACCATGAATAATTGTCCTTTTTAAGTGCGTTCCAATCGTAGAGCGGGTTGCCCCAAAGCTGTCCCGTGGCTGAGAAATAATCCGGCGGCACTCCTGCGACTTTTGTGAAGCACCCGTTATCATCCAGCTGGAAATATTTTTGGTTTGCCCACACGTCGCAGGAGTCCGGGGCGACGAAAATTGGAATGTCGCCCACGATGTCTATGCCTTTGGATTTTGCGTAGGCGCGCAGGATTGACCACTGCCGGAACGCGAAGAACTGTATTAGCTCATGGGTGAGAAAATCTTCGGTATGCGAGTTTATCCAATTTTCGACGGCCGGCTCGTCGTGGCGCGACAGGGACTTTTCCCAGTAGATGTTCCACATGCTGTTCACGGAAGATTTTTTCTGTGAGCTTTCGAACTGGGCCTTCTCGTCGTAGAACGTTTTGATGCTCATGAACGCGGCGTAGTCACGGAGCCAGAAGTCGTTTTCCGCGCAGAACTCATGAAAATCGGATTTGAGCGTGTTGATTTGCTCCGCTTTTTTTTCGTCAGCTTGGGCGTTCGTTATTTTTATGAGGAAAGAGCTGGCTATGTTTTTTAGCGCATTTGTTTTCCACTTGACGACGGCTCCAAAATCAATTTTTCCGCCTTTTTGCATTTCCGTTGGCGGTCTTGCCTGTTTTTTTGCGGCGATTCCGTCTGATACCAAATCGTCAAGGTCAATAAGCAGTGGGTTTAGCGCGAATGTTGATGTTGATTGGTATGGGCTGTCTCCGAACCCGGTTGGTCCCAGGGGGAGAACCTGCCAGACTTTCATTCCGGCGGCGTTGAGCCAGTCCAAGAATGCGAATGCTGATTTTCCGATTGTTCCGATTCCTGGCGTGAAGGGAAGGGATGTGGGGTGAAGCAAAATTCCGGCTTTTCTTTCTGTTTGTTCCATGAAAAAAACTCCTTCTTATAGTCAAAATATAACTAATATCATTATTGAAAAATACTATTCAAACTTATCATAAAATATTGTAAAATCTTCTTGACAACTAGTCAATATTAACATATCTTTTTCTAAATAAAATTTAAAACTTTGAAAACGAATAGTGTTTTCTTCGTCATAAAAGTAGTAGATTTGTGTAAGATGATTGAATCGGCTGAAAGTGGGCGGTGCATCTGGCTGTTTTGCGGACTGTCCGTTCATTTTTGGTGTGATTGAAACAAAGCAGAAAATAGTGTAGCGTTTTTTACGTTTATTACTATTTTCCTAGTGAATTGCTAGAGAACAGGAGCATGGTATGAGTATTCTCGATATAAAAAATCTTTTTGTCCATATAGATGAAAAGCCTGTGCTGAACGGCGTGAGCTTGGGCGTGAACCCAGGGGAGACCCATGTTCTTATGGGGCCCAACGGCGCGGGTAAATCGACACTTGGGTATACGATTATGGGAAATCCGCGCTACACGGTGAGCGGCGGAACGATATTTTTCGATGGGGAGGACATCACTTCCCTTTCGCCCGACAAGCGCGCGGCAAAGGGGATTTTCCTTTCGTTCCAGAATCCGCTGGAAGTTCCAGGAATCACGCTTGAGTCGTTCATCAGGAATGCGCTCCAGCAGCAGACGGGCGAGCGCGTCAAGCTCTTCCAGTTCCAAAAGCAGATGAAGGCGATGATGCAGCTTTTGAACATGGACGAGAGTTATGCCCGCCGCGACTTGAACGTGGGGTTTTCCGGCGGTGAGCGCAAGAAGAGCGAGATACTGCAGCTGTTGATGTTGAATCCAAAACTTGCGATTCTCGATGAAACCGACTCGGGGCTTGATGTGGATGCTGTGCGGACGGTTTCCAAAGGAATCGAGGAGTACCAAAAGCGGCAGAACGGTGCGCTCATTGTCATCACGCACTCCACAAAAATCCTTGAGAGCCTGCATGTGGACAAGACGCACGTTCTCGTCAAGGGAAAAATCATCAAGGAAGGCGATGGCGGGCTTGTTGAGCAAATCAACGAGAGCGGTTTTGAGCAGTTTTTGGGGTGAGGCGGAGCGGTTCCCATGATTCTTGACGATATACGGGCAAGGCTTTTTTCTATGCAGGACACTGGGTATCGGGGCTTCCAGGCAAAGCTGCTTCCCACGGTTTTCCCGGAGAAAATCATCGGGGTGCGCACACCGCAGCTCAGGGCGTTTGCCAAGGAGATTGCGGGGCGGAGCGACTTCAATCGGTTCTTGGAATCTGTTCCCCACGAGTATTTTGACGAGAATCAGCTTCATGCGTTCGCCATTTCGGGTATAAAGGATTTTGGCGAGTGCCTGTCGGAAACGGAGCGTTTTCTGCCGTTTATAGACAATTGGGCAACGTGCGACCAGCTTTCTCCCAAAGTGTTCAGAAAAAATCCTGGAGTCCTGCTTGAAAAAATCGGGCAGTGGATATCATCGTCCCATGTGTACACTGTGCGGTTTGGGGTGGGGCTTCTCATGCAGCATTTTTTGGACGACGGCTTCAGCCCTGCGTATCCCGAGATGGTGTCAAAAATCGTTTCGGACGAATATTACGTTAACATGATGGTCGCATGGTATTTTGCGACGGCGCTTGCAAAGCAGTATGATGCAGTTTTTCCATTCATACGGGAACGAAGGCTTCCTGTGTGGGTGCACAACAAGTCAATACAAAAGGCCCTGGAGAGCTTTCGGGTAAGCGACGGGCACAAGGCGACGCTCCGTGCAATGAAAATAGTGGCACGGAAAAAGAATGGGCCTGTTCGGAATGTGGATGGTTCTGGAGAGACCAAAGAGACATTTGGAGGACAATTATGAGTGACACGAACATCACCGAAATAGATTCTTCGCCCTACGACTTCCGCTATGAGGAGAAGGGCTTTTACAGAAACAAAACAGGACTCACGCCTGATATCGTATCAAAATTGTCCGACGACAAGAACGATCCTGATTGGATGCGCGAGTTCAGGCAGAATGCGCTCAAAATCTACAATGAGCTTCTTGTTCCCGAATGGGGGCCGGACATTTCGGGCTTGAATATAGAGGAAATAGCCACATATGTGCGCCCGAACACAAAAATGCAGACAAAGTGGGACGATGTTCCTTCCGATATAAAGGACACGTTTGAAAAACTGGGAATACCTGAGGCGGAACGCACGAGCCTTGCGGGGGTTGGGGCGCAGTACGATTCCGAGCTTGTCTACCACAACTTGCAGGACGAGGTTGCAAAGCTGGGGGTCGTTTATACGGATTTTGAAAGCTCCCTCCACGGAGAATACGCCGACATGGTGAAGGAGCATTTCATGCAGCTCGTAAAGCCGAATGACCACAAGTTTGCGGCTCTGCACGGTGCTGTCTGGTCTGGAGGCTCGTTCGTCTATGTGCCTAAGGGAGTCAAGGTTGAAGTTCCGCTCCAGTCGTACTTTCGGCTGAACGCGAAGGGCGCGGGGCAATTCGAGCATACGCTCATCATCGTGGATGAGGGAGCTGACCTGCACTTCATTGAGGGGTGCTCTGCCCCAAAATACAATGTGGCGAACCTTCATGCCGGATGTGTGGAACTGTATGTCAAGAAAGGTGCGCACCTGCGATATTCCACGGTGGAGAATTGGTCAAAGAACATGTACAATCTCAACACCAAGCGAGCGCGGGTGGAGGAGGGCGGCTCCATAGAATGGGTGTCAGGCTCGTTTGGAAGCCACATCTCCTACCTGTATCCCCAGAGCGACTTGATTGGGCGCGGGGCGCGGGCGGAATTCACGGGCGTGACGTTCGCCGGCGCGGGGCAGAACCTTGACACGGGCGCAAAGATGGTTCATGTCGCGCCTGCCACCACGAGCGTCATCACCACAAAGTCGCTCTCAAAATCAGGGGGCATTTCCACGTACAGGAGCGCAATATACATTGGAAAGGATGCTGTTGGCAGCAAGGCGTCTGTTTCCTGCGAGAGCCTCATGCTGGACAACAAAAGCCGTAGCGACACGATTCCTGCGATGGATATCCATACAAACGAGTGCGATGTAGGGCACGAGGCAAAAATCGGACGCATTTCCAACGAGGCGATTTTTTATCTGATGAGCCGTGGAATCAGCGAGGAGGAGGCCAGGACAATGATTGTCTCGGGCTTCGCAAATCCTGTCTCAAAGGAGCTTCCCCTTGAGTACGCCGTTGAGATGAACAATTTGATTCGGCTTGAAATGAAAGGAAGTCTCTGAGAAATGGTGAGACTGAGCGTGTTTTTGTCGTTGCTCCTCGTTTTTTTCTTGTCGTGCGCCAGCGGCGTGGAGAAAAATCAAGCTGCAGGGCGTACGCCGTCCCATTTGATTTCTGAAAAAGAATGGAAGCTCCAGTTTCCGGGCGGCACAAAAATGGCGGAGCAAAAATTGCTTGGCGGCTATGCGTCCCGCTATTATTCGCTTTCCTGCGATGAGGACGGAACTGAATGGATTCATTTCGCCCTTGACGGCGCGGATTCGGGGCATTCTAAAAACACGAGGTATGTTCGGAGCGAGCTTCGGCATGTTGAGAACTGGAATTTGCTGAATCGGCGGAGCATGAGCTATACTTTCCGTGCGAATGCGTCCCAGGCGCAGTCAAGCTACACCGTTGGACAGATTCATATTCTGCCGGACGACTCGGTGATTCCTGGGGAAACGTCGCCGCTTCTTCGGCTGGAGATTGTCAAAAATCAGTTCCGGGCAAAAATCAAGGATTATGCGGACGGACACTACGAAACGATAATCCTGTGCGGTTATAAGGATGGCAGCGAGAAACGTGTCGCGGTCGAGACGGTTGGCGAAAATCTGTCCGTTTTTGTGGACGGTGAGAAAAAATTCACAAGGCGTGTTTTCTGCCCGTTCAAGAATTATTTTAAAGTCGGAATTTATCCGCAGCAGACGCATGGCCTTTTCGATGTGTTTGTAAAAGATTTGGTCGTGGAAATTGAATAAAGTGCAACTGCAACGGGAGGCAGCATGACAGAACAAAAGCAATTCACCGAAATAAACAAGATTCCTGCTCTTACATGGAATTGGCTCAAAATGAACCGCGCAACGCTTTCGGTGGAGACGGAGCGCGATGTGGCGTGTGAAAGAAAAGAAGTCACGGCTACGAAAAAAGGCGAGGTCGCATATGTGCACCTTGATTTTGAGGACGGAAAAACATACGCGCACGAGCAGGTTGTGGTCGCCGAAGAGGATTCGGAGCTGACTGTCATTGTGGATTATGGTTCGTCCCTGGCTTCTGGCGGTTTTTCTACTGTTAGGACGCGGCTTGTCGCAAAACCGAGGTCGAAAATCCATCTAGTGAAAGTTCAGCTGTTGGGGGATGGTTTTGTCCAAATCGACGAGACTGCCGGTGAATGTGCCGACGGCGCGTCAATTCAGGTTACGCAGGTGGAGCTTGGCGGCTCGCAGATTTTCGCCGAGGTCAAGGCTGACTTGAACGGAGTCGGCTCGTCGTTCAAGTCGGACACGGCTTATTTCTGCAAAAAAAATCAGTTTTTTGATTTCAATTATGTTGTAAATCATTACGGAAAACAAACCGACACTAAAATGAACGTGAAGGGAGTTTTGGCCGATTCGGGAAAAAAGACGTACCGCGGCACGATTGACTTCAAGAACGGATGCGCCGGGGCGACGGGAGACGAACAGGAAGAGATACTGCTTGTTTCGCCGAATGTCGTTAACAAGTCCATTCCTATCATCCTGTGCGGCGAAGAAAGTGTTTCGGGTACGCATGGGGCAACAATCGGGCGGCTTGGTGCGGAGGAGCTGTTCTATTTCCAGTCCCGTGGAATCACGGAGGCGGAGGCGACAAAAATCATGAGCTACGCAAAAGTCATGAGCGTCGCCCAGCTTGTTCCAGATGAGACGTTGAGGGAGAAAGTGAGAAAATATGTTGAAGAATGATTTTTTTTCGCATTTCTGAACAGACTTTTTTCAACTTCTCTTAACAATATCTTTGGAAAGTTGTAATATTTTTCTTATCGACAATGGATTTGTTGGGGAGACTGCGGTTCGTTGTTTCCATGCAACGCCTCTGACACGGAGTGTATTAAGGAGTAGGAAATGGCTTTTGCTTTGAATTTGTATCCAGTGACTTATATTGCCCGCTACAATCCTGAAACAACAAAGTGGAGTGAGGAATGGCTTCAGGCCGACAAAGTGACGTACGATGAGCTGATGAAAATGTCCGAGGCTGACAGGAAGACTGTCCTCGACAAACGAAATCAGATGGGGATTCCCACTGTTTCCTATACGTCTCAGTATGCGTATGGATGTTTTGAGGGAATGAAGGGGTTTCCCACGAAGGATGGCGGTGTCGCTATTTTTCGTCCAGAAGAGAATGCGAAACGATTCAACAATTCAATGAAAGGCTTGTACTGCCCAGCATTCCCGGTTGAGCAATATGTGGCGGCTTCAGTTGAATTTGTGAAGCGAAATGCGGCATTGGGCTATGTTCCAAAATACAACCCTGACTGGGAAAAGTCTGGTTATGCCGATGCCGATTCAATCTATATGCGCCCGTTCATGAACTCTGAGGGCGCAATTGGGATTGGATGCGCAAAACAGCCGTATGTTGTCATTTGTGCAACGACTGTTTCTGCCTATTTCAAGAAAGGGCTTGATGGTGCCGTAATCACAAACAGGATTCGCGCCACGCCTAATGGGACGGGGTGCATCAAGTGCGCATCGAATTATGTGATTTCCGCCATCGCAAAACATGAGGCGGAAGAGAAAGGCTATGTCGAATGTGTTTATCTTGATGCGGAGGAACGCAAATATTTTCAGGAAGGCTCAAGCTGCAACATTTTCTTTGTCCTCAAAGACGGAACGCTTGTTACGCCTGAATTGGGGGATACGATTCTTCCTGGAATCACAAGAAAATCTGTCATTGCTCTTGCAAAGGAGCAGGGCATTAAGGTTGAGGAGCGAAAAATCAGCGTAAGCGAAGTTCAAAAGAAAGCCGTCGAGTTCTTTGTGACTGGGACGGCTGCGGGTATAAGCCCAATGACTTCTCTTACCGATTTGGAGGGGAACAAGACCGAATTCAGGGATGGGACAAAAGAAGGGACTGTGGCATACCAGCTCCAGCATCTTTTGAAAGGTCGCCAGTATGGGCTTCTTGAGGATCCGAACAATTGGAATACTGTTGTCATTCCTGGAAAAAAGCAATAAACCTGTTCAGAAACTTGGGTTTCCGAACAGGCCCAATGGATAATGGTGTCCGGACAGTGGGCACGGGAAAAATCAAAAAAAATCCCGCGCTTTTGGATGCAAGAAAGTTTTTTTTTCTTGACTTTGTTGAAATCACGGTTAAAATATAGTATATGAGTGATTATCTTGACGCTACGAACGAAGAACTCTTAAAAGATTACTTCTCAGAATCAGAACAGATGGTTGATAACTTGGAGAGCAATATCCTTGCTATCGAACAAGATCCCAACAATCATGATGCTATCGATGAAATTTTCCGCGCTGCTCATACATTGAAAGGTAACTCTGCAACGGTTGAATTTACGGAGATTTCTCATTTTGCGCACACGATGGAAGACCTTCTTGATGAAGTAAGATCGAATCGGGTGGCGGTAACGGAAGATGTTGTCGATACATTGCTGAAAGCACTGGATGTTATCAAGGCGATGTTGGAATCGCGAACCAACGGCTCTATTTACGAAGAAAGCACAGAAGAAATATCTGACAAAATTCGGTCTATGATACCGAACGGTGCAGGAAAAACAGCCGCGCCGAAATCAGCTGCGCCAAAACCAGCCACAGCTCCTGCAGCTCCAGTGGCGGCTGCCCAGGAGTCTGCGCCTGTCGTCGCACTTTCCGAGTACGAACTTCTTGAGTTGAAGCAGGGCTGTTCTGCGGGTCAAAAGTTGTGGTCTGTAGATGTTGTTTTCGATGAAAACAACCCGATGAACTCTGTGGGCGGAATTCAGGTTTTCGCTGTCTTGAAGGCGTGTGGGACTGTCTTGAAGACTGTTCCTGATTTTGATGCGCTCTATGAAGATGAGTTCCATAAGAATGTTGTGTACTATGTTGCAACTTCTGATACTGCGGAGCAACTTGAGGATACGGCGTTCTTGACGGATGTTACGTTGAGTGTTGACGCAAAGTGTCTTGAGAACGCTATTGCAAGTGATTCTGCCGAAGCTGCTCAGAGCAGTGCGGCTTCTTCGGCTCCTCAGCCAGAGGCTGCGAAGCCTGCTGCTGAAAAGAAAACGGAAGCTCCTGCTGCCGCTCCTCAGGCAAAGCCGGAGGCTGCAAAACCTGCGGCAAAGGCTCCTTCAAAAGGTGCGCCTGCAAGCGGACACGCACAGCAGAGTTCAATTCTCCGTGTTGACTCAAAGCGAATCGACTATTTGTTGAACCTCATTTCTGAGACTGTCATCACAAAGGCTGCGTTCAACCAGAGTGCGACGCATCTTGCCGATATGCTCGTCCAGTTCCAGACTTTGGACTCAAGCTTCAAGGAAAAGGTTCGCAAAATGTTCGAGCAGCTCCCACAGTATCTTGAGGAAATCCAGAACGGAGTTGCCGTAAAAGACATAAAATCAAACATCGTGCAGGAGTTCGGCGACATTGCCAACTACTTCGATGCATTTGAGGCCAAATTCAAGGATTTGAACTCTAAGTTCCATTCTTCAACTCAAAACCTTGGTCGAATTGCCGGCGAGTTGCAGGAAGGTGTCATGAAAATCCGAATGGTTCCAATCAGCCAGATTTTCGACCGCTTCCCCCGCGTTGTCCGCGATTTGCAGAAGGATTTGGGAAAGAAAGTCACGTTGCTCATTGAAGGTGAAGAGACTGAGCTTGACAAGACGGTTATTGATGATCTTATGGATCCAATCATGCACTGTGTCCGAAACTCTGTTGATCACGGCATCGAGTCGCCCGAGAAACGAAAAGAGGCTGGAAAAGACGAGACGGGAACTGTTCTCTTGAAGGCTGCCAACGAGGGCAACATGATTATCATCGATGTTGTCGATGATGGTGGCGGAATTGATGTTGAGAAGGTCAAGGCAAAGGCCGTTCAGCGTGGCTTGATTCACCCGAACAAGGTCATTTCCGATCAGGAGGCCGCCCAGCTTATTTTCATGCCTGGATTCTCTACGGCAGAGAAAATCACGAATGTGTCTGGACGCGGCGTTGGTCTTGATGTTGTTAAGACCATGATTGAGAAGCTCAACGGAACTGTCAACGTCACAACCGAGAAGGGGCGTGGCTCCAAGTTCAGTATTCGGTTGCCGCTTACTCTTGCAATCATTCAGGGGCTTCTTGTAAAAGTTGGTCGTGAGGTCTACTCAATTCCTATCGCCTCGGTCATTGAGAGTGTTCGCGTCAAGAAATCTGAGATTAACACGATTGACAACTATGAAGTATTGAATGTCAGAAATGAGGTTATCAGTGTGCTTCGTTTGAGCCGATTGTTTAATATACGGACAAAAGAAGAAGGCGAGTATTGCTTCGTTGTAATAGTTGGTTCACAGGAAAAGAAGATTGGAATCATGGTTGACAGCTTGATTGGTGAGGAAGATGTCGTCATCAAGCCATTGCGTGATCAGTTCACGCAGTCGCCAGGTATCGCTGGTGCTTCTATTCTTGGAGATGGTTCAGTTTCATTGATTGTCGATGTGACACAGTTGTTGGAGCTCGGTGTTCGTCAAGAAATTGAAGCTCGTCATGAAAATGGTTTTGCTGGGGAGTGATAAATGGCTGCGCAAACAATTAATTCGGTTTTGAAAGAAAATTTGGGAAGCTTGCAGAATATTGCTGAATCTTCTACGGCAACGAATGAGAAAGACAAAGTTGCTTCAATAATTGATTACAAGATGGTTACTTTTTCTCTCGCGGGAAAAGATTATGCCATTGACATCATGAAGGTTAAGGAAATCGCAAAGGCTGGCAGATTCACTTATGTTCCGAATGCTTTGCCGTTCGTGCTTGGTGTTTTGAACCTTCGCGGTGAGATTATTCCTATCATCGATTTGCGGTTGTTCTTTAATATTGAAGTTCCTGAGCGTGAATATGACGCGTTGGAGAATATGCTTATCGTGACTGTGGGCGAACAGCTCTTCGGAGTTGTTGTTGACGGAATCGACAAGGTTGTTGGAATCCAAAAGTCTTCAATCAATCCGCCACATCCGTTGTTTGGTGATATCAACATTAAGTATATTCAAGGTGTTGTTGAGGTCAACAATCGCCTGTACGTTTTGCTTGACATTGAGCGTATTTTTGGTGCGAAGGCTGACAACAAGGCTGCTGAGACTGCCGTTGTGAAAGAGATGAAGTCTCGTATCAATGCACCTATTCCTGTTGGCAAAAAGGTTGAGGAGAAAGCTCCCGAGCCAGAGAAGCCTGTTGAAATAGACTACTCTTTTGTGGTTGACGGCTTGGCTACTTTGCGTAAGTTCAATGTAACATACTTGAACAAGGCATGGGTTAAGAGTCGCTATGTTGAGTGGGAAAAGGAGCGTGGCAAGGACAAAACTCAGTTGCAGAATGCGGCTGATGCAGAAGCGTTCCTCAAGCCGTTCTATTCTCCGGCATCAGGAGGTTGGTGGACAAAGGATTATGCCGATGCAATATACAAGGTGCTTCCAGACAACAATGCAAAACAGATTGTCGTATGGAATCCTGGTTGCGGAAAAGGATACGAGACGTATTCATTCGCATGTTTGCTCAAAAAACGCTACCCCAACGCAAAGATTCGTATCTATGCACATGAGGTTGATTTGTTGAGCATTTCCAATGCACCGCTTCTTTCAGTTCCTGCTGAGGCTGCGAAGGATTGGTATGCACCGTATATTTCAGCTAAGGCAAACGGCGAGGCCACATTTACACAAGAAATCCGTGATAGTATAATGTTTGAGTATCACGATTGTGCAAATAACAATACGTTGCCGCCAATCGACATTATTTTTGCACGCGATGTTCTTTCGTTCTTGCCAGAGAAAGCGCAGATGTCGATTATTTCGGACTTCGGTGAGAAGTTGAAGGGTAATGGTATTGCGATTTTGGGACAGAATGAGTCGCTCGAAGACAATGATAGGTGGTCTACGACCGAAGTAGGTTCGATTAAAATATTTGGAAAAAAATAAATATAGGAGTTAAATCTTATGAGAGTAGAGTACATTAATCCATTTGTTGAAACCTCATATCAGATTTTAAAAGAAGTTCTTGGCGGGATGACTGTAACGAGAGGGGACTTATATTTAAAATCTACTGCAATGCCAGTTATGGGTGTTGCGGCGTTTGTAGGTCTTGCCGGTGACGTTGAAGGACGTGTTCTTTTCGATATGTCATTGGAAACAGCACTGAATGTCGCATCTGCAATGAATGGTGAAAAAATTACGGCATTTGATGATTTGGCAAAGGCTACAATCAGTGAGTTGGCAAATTTGATTACTGCTCAGGCTGTTACAAAGTTGCATGAGCTTGGATTCAAGTTCGATTTGACACCTCCTGCTCTTTTTGCAGGTAAAGAGATGGAAATTGCCGCAATGGGAAGCAATACAAAGAGTGTTGAGGCTTTGATTGTGCCTCTTATCACTGATTGCGGTAAGATTGAAGTGAATGTTGCAATTCGCGAACGCGTATAAAGGAGTATCAATATGAAAACAAAACAGGATTTTCCTACAATCAATGAGCGTCCGCCAGAGGGCGAGAGAGCTGATGGAACAAAAATTCGCGTATTGGTTGTTGATGATTCTATGTTCGTTGCAAAGCAGCTTGGGCAGATTCTTACTAGTGAGGGATATGAAGTAATTGCTACTGCTGTTGACGGAAAAGATGGTCTTGACAAGTACAAGGATCTCTGTCCGAACGTTGATTTGGTGACGATGGATATTACAATGCCACGTATGGACGGATTGACGGCTCTCGAACAGATTATGGCATTCGACAAGAACGCAAAGGTTGTTATGGTAAGTGCTCTTGGAAAAGAGGAATTGGTAAAAAAATCACTTCTTCTTGGTGCAAAGAACTATATTGTAAAACCGCTTGATCGCAAGAAGGTTCTTGAGCGAATCAGTTCTGTAATGAAATAATGAGAATGTGCCATTGTCGGAAATCCGGGAATGGTTCAGTTCTTGT
This sequence comes from Treponema sp., assembly GCA_017412405.1. Taxonomy (GTDB): domain Bacteria; phylum Spirochaetota; class Spirochaetia; order Treponematales; family Treponemataceae; genus Treponema_D. Next base: position 18,230 of record JAFPYB010000145.1, read on the forward strand.
AAATCAATTGGCTTCTCATTTTGACGCGGTACTAGATGTTTTCGTGTAGTGCCGTGTTTTTTTTGTGTCGGATTTGAAAATATCGACAGATGAAAGGTGGGCTGATTGTTTATAAGTTTGGAAAATGCTAAAATTATAGGGATATGAGCAAATATATTCTTGTAACAAGTGGTGTATGTTCCAGTCTTGGAAAAGGTGTTGCGACTTCTGCGATTGGAAGTCTTCTTGAGTCGGCCGGATTGAAAATCGCAATCATGAAGTGCGATCCGTACATCAATATTGATGCAGGAACTATCAGTCCGTATCAGCATGGCGAAGTCTATGTCACGGAAGATGGCGCGGAAACGGATAGTGACTTGGGAAACTATTCCCGGTTTACGACGGTGGGCCTGAACAATGAGAACCTTGTCACAATCGGCAAGGTGTATGAGACGGTCATCAGGAACGAACGCGCAGGACGGTACAATGGGCGCACTGTTCAGGTCATTCCGCATGTGACGGACGAGATAAAGCGACGGATTGTCTCAATGGGCGCAAAAACTGATGCCGATGTTGTCATTGTTGAAATCGGTGGCACTGTGGGCGACATAGAGTCCATCCCGTTCCTTGAGGTTGCGCGGCAGCTTTCCCATGAGATGGGACGGGGCAACTGCATAACCGTGCACCTTGCTCTTGTTCCGACAATCATTGGCGGCGAGCATAAGTCAAAACCCATGCAGCAGTCTGTCAAGAAATTGCAGGAGACTGGAATCCAGCCAGATATTTTGCTTTGCCGCGCCGACCGCGTGCTTGAAGAGGATATGCGCAAAAAAATCGCCATGTTCTGCAATGTGGGCGTGGGTTCGGTCTTTACATCAACTGACCTTGAATATTCAATTTACGAGCTTCCGATTTTGTTCCATGAGCAGGGGCTGGACAAGAAGATTTTCGACAAGCTCAATTTGGGAAACCGTGAGGCTGTCATAAAGCCCTGGGTTGATTTTGTGGCGAAGGTGAAATCTCCGTCGCGGAAAATAACCGTGGCGATGGTGGGAAAAAAGGATTATCTTGACGATTGCTTCAAGAGTGTGCGCGAGAGTTTGTTCCATGCGGCCGTCACCAGCTTTGACGCTGAAATTGAAGTGAAGAAGATTGATGCGGAGAGCCTTGAGGAGACGAAAGATGTGGCTCCGTACTACAAAAACGTGGATGCAATAATCATTCCTGGAAATTATGGCCAGCGCGGTTTTTTGGGACTTTTGCAGACTGTCAAGTATGCGCGGGAAAATTTGGTTCCCTATTTGGGAATCGACTTGGGAATGCAGCTCATGGCAATCGAGGCGGCGCGCTCGCTCCTTTTGTGGCGGGATGCCGATTCCACCGAATTCATGCAGAACACGGAACATCCGATTATTTCCCTTCCCGAGGAGCAGTCTGGGGCTGGGGTAGCCGGCGTTATAAAGTTGGGGGCTTCGGCTGTCTCCATTGAGCGTGATTCACGCCTCTTTGAGGTGTTCATGAAGGAAACTGTCATTGAGCGCCATAGGTCAAAATACACCTTTGACAAACGGTATGCCGAGGAATTGGCTGCCCAAGGGCTTGTTGTCTCGGCATACTCAAAGGAGGATGGCCAGGTTGAGGCCTTTGAGTGGAAAAACCATCCGTGGGGCGTTGGCGTCCAGTTCCATCCGGAATTCATTTCGCGCCCCACAATGCCGCATCCACTTTTTGTTTCGTTCATTGGAGCTGCTTTTGACTCCAAGAAATAACGGGCGGCTGTTCCCCAGTATTTCGATTTTCATAATTGTCTCCTTTCTTGTGCTTTTTTCTTCCTGCTCGCTCAATTATGCGCGGGAAGAGAACTTTGAGGAGACAAATCCTGAGATGATTTTCAACAATGCGGTGTTCAGCCGTTTTCGGTCGAACAAAGTGTCCGTGAGCATTGAAGCCGGCAAAATGGAGCAGTACAAGGGCGGAGGCGAGTCGTTCGCGGCCGATGTGTCTTTCAGGACGTTCGACAAGAACGGCAAGGCTGAGTCCGAGGGCACTTGTGCGCTTATTTCTGCCGACACAAAGAACGAAAACTACTATCTGTTCGGAAACATCAACTTGAATCTTATGACCGACAAGACGAGGATTCTTGCGGAATATTTGAATTTTGACAAGCGTTCGGAGCAGATTACGAGCGGGAGCGAAAGCGTTGTCTCAATCATCAGGGAGAATGCGGAAATTTCCGGGACTGCTTTCAGTGCCAGCGGCGTAAGTCGGAGCTTCAATTTCATGAAAAATGTTTCCGGGACTCTTGAAACGGAACAGAGGTAAAATCAGCATGAAGAAAAATCTGTTCGCTTTTTTTATGATTTTTTCGTTTTGCACTGTTCTCTTTGCGGAAAAAATAACGTTCCGTGCGGATTCCATGTCTGGAAAATCGGGGAGCAAAAACGACGAGACGAAGCTTTTCGGGAGCGCGTCGGTCAAAACGGAGACCATGGAGATTTCTGCCGACGAAATCACCCTCAGCGGCGACAACTTCCGCTTCATTGAGGCTGTGGGGAACGTGAGGGGCAAGAATTACGAGAGCGAGATGGATTTCACTTGCGGCACGATGAAATATGATCGGACGACAAAAGTGGCGAATCTTGAGGATTCGGTGCATCTTATCGACATAAAGAACAAGGTAACTGCCGATGCGCAGATGATTGAGTACGACCAGGAAACTGATATTGCCGTAATGCAGATGAACGTGAACCTGAAGCAGAAGAACAATGTCTGCACGTGCGCGTATGCCGTCTACAAAAAAAAGTCCCAGCGGCTTGAAATGAGCGGAAATCCAAAGATTGTGCAGGACGATGACACTTTCCGCGCGCAGGAAATCACGCTGAACCTTGAGACGCAGGAAATCACTTTGGACGGACGAGTGCAAGGCTCCGTGACGGACACCAAGTCCGAGAAGAAGCCGGCTGGCAAATCGGGGGCGGAGGCGCAGCCGAAAGAGGCTGGAGACGGAAATCGCGCTTCTGGGAAAAAAGATGACAAATCGGAAAATGCAGTTGCTGGGGAAGGGGAGAAAAAATCATGAGCGAAACGGACGGAATGACGACGGCGGGCAATGAGCCGACTGGTGGGGTGGATGAGAATATCCACACGCTCCGGGTCTCCAGCTTGTACAAATATTTTGGAAAGAAAAAGGCTGTTCAAGGCGTTGATTTTTCGATGAAATCCTGCGAGGTTGTGGGACTTTTGGGACCAAATGGTGCGGGAAAGACGACGAGCTTTTACATGATTGTCGGTTTCCACAAGCCCACATCGGGCGAAATCTTTCTTGACAACGAGCGAATCACGAATCTTCCAATGTACAAGCGCGCCCAGCTGGGAATCTCATATTTGCCGCAAGAGCCCAGCGTGTTCCGAAAACTCACTGTTGAGGAAAACATTTGGGCGATTCTTGAGACGCGGCACGACTTGACCCGCGAGCAGAAAAAGTCCTATCTTGAAAATCTCATCGAGGAATTTTCCATTGGGCATATCAGGAAGCAGCAGGCGTTCACCCTTTCTGGCGGCGAGCGCAGACGGACAGAAATTGCCAGGTCCCTTGCGATTGAGCCTAAGTTCCTTCTTTTGGACGAGCCTTTTGCAGGAATCGACCCAATTGCCGTGGCGGACATCAAGGGCATGATTCGCCTGCTGGCAAAGCGCGGAATCGGCGTGCTTATCACCGACCACAACGTGCGGGACACCCTTGAAATCACCGACAGGGCGTACATTGTGAGCCAGGGGCAAATCCGCATTTCGGGAAGCCAGGAAGAAATCATCAATAATCCTCTTGCAAAAGAAATTTATTTGGGCGAGAATTTCCATATGTAGAGACGGATATAAAGGAATCCTTCGATATGGTGGTTTGAATGCTAAGAAAATTAGAGCTGCTTGGGAAACTGTTGGAATCAAAATGACACCAAAAGGCTATTGTATTGGTGGGCTTGTTATTTCACAAAAAGAGGACATGGCTCATGCGCAGCAAGTTGTCGGAAAGACATTAAAAGAATCAGATTGGAAATGGTAGCGAAGAGAAATCCGTATTGGGGCATTTCACACTGATGCGGCTTTTTTTTGTCGCCAAAGAAGATAATTGAGCAGACTCGTGTTTTTCACTACAATTTCTATCTATGGAAACACGAAACATTTTTGAGAATCTCTCTTGTATCGACCACCGCTATTCACTTTCAGAAAAAGCGGCTTTTGACGGACTTTCACAGTATATCAGCGAGCAGGCTTCAATCCGCTCTTGCGCAAAATGTGAGGCGGCTTTGGTTAAGGCGCACCTCAAAGTGCGGGGAACTCTCACCGACGAGCTGGCTAAAACTTTGGATGATGTGGCTAGCAACATCGACCCGGAAGAAGTTTACGCCGAGGAAGAAAAAACAAAGCACAATATCCGCGCCCTCGTCAATGTAATGAAAACAAAAGTCAATGCCGAAATCGGGCCTCTCATTCATTTGGGAGCAAC
>JAFPYB010000146.1 GCA_017412405.1 Treponema sp.
TCAGGCTCAGAAATCCAGATGCCCAGGACGCTGTTGACGTGGTGGCGAAAGTTGGCGGATTTGACATTGCGACTATGTGCGGCTTTTTTCTGGGAGCAAAAAAAATCGGAGTTCCGTGCATAATCGACGGCTTCATTTCCAGTGTTGCAGCCCTGTGTGCGGAGCGGATTGAGCCTGGAGCAAAGTCCGCGTTTCTTGCAAGCCACTTGAGCGGGGAGCGGGCTGGAAAACTCGTTCTTGACGCTCTGTCCCTTTCGCCGGTCGTGGCTGCAGGAATGCATTTGGGTGAGGGAACTGGCTGCATGACGCTTCTTCCGCTTTTGGACATGGCTCTTGAAGTGTTCTACACCATGCCCACATTCGATGAAATACACATCGACGCGTACAAGCCCTTCTGATTTGCATGGTGATTCTTGTTTCTGGCGGGGCTTCCAGCGGGAAGAGCGCGTGGGCGGAAAAAATTGCCTGCAATCTGGGTGCCTCTCATGGCGGGCTGCCGCTTTTTTATCTTGCAACTCTCGACAAAAAATCTGGCGGGGACACGCCGCAGCGAATTCTGCGCCACCGTGCGCTCCGCTCGGGAAAAGGATTCGACACGCTTGAGCTGTGCGTTTCGCTTGATGGCTTTCATCTTTCCCGTGCGCTTTCAGGCGGCAATGAAGAGTTTGTGGCACTTCCATCGCTCACCGGCTCCACCGTCCTCCTGGAAGACATGGGAAACCTTGTTGCCCGCGCTGTTTTTTCCAATCTCAAATCATCTCCCGACAATGCAGTGGAGCAGTTTCTTGAAAGTCTTTCCCGCATTTGCATGAATCTTGTCGTTGTCACGAACGAGATTTTTCTCGAGGAGCTGAATCTGGCGGACGAGGGCATGGGAAGCTACTACGCCTCCCTTGCCCGTGCGAACAGGATTGTTGGAAAAATGGCCCGCACCGTCTACCATGTTGTGGCGGGAATCCCGCTAGAATTGTGACGCAAACTGCTTCAATGCGTCTATCTGTGCCTGAACGCACTCCGGGTTCGGGCCTCCCGTTGTCTTCCGCGCTTCCATACATGCGCGCGGCGTGATTTTGGCGAAAATGTCTTCCTCAAAGAGAGGCGATATGGCTTTCAGTTCCTCAATGGAAAGCTCCTCAATCGCGCTTTTTCCCGTGTCTATGGCGCGGCGGACACATTGTGCGCTCACGCCATGCGCTGTGCGGAACGGAAGTCCTTTGCGCACGAGGTAGTCAGCCACGTCCGTGGCGTTCGCAAATCCGCCGAAGCAGCTTGCCTCCATTTTTGGGAGATTCCATGTTGCGCTTCCAATCATTGCATCGAAAACGACGAGGTTTGCCTGCACGGTGTCAAGTGCCTCAAAAAGCGGAGCCTTGTCTTCCTGCAGATCGCGGTCATACGCCAGGGGAAGACCTTTCATCATGACAAGGAGATTTATGAGGTCGCCGTAGACTTTTCCTGTGCGTCCTCGGATGAGTTCCGCAAAATCAGGGTTCTTTTTTTGCGGCATGATTGACGAGCCTGTTGACCATTTTTCGCTCAATTCGATGAAGCCGAACTCTGTCGTTGACCAAAGCACGATTTCCTCGCACATGCGTGACAGGTGGCTTTGTAGAATCGCAAAATCCGACGTGAATTCGATGCAGTAGTCGCGATCCGAGACGGAATCGACTGAATTTTCTGTTACGCCGTCAAATCCAAGCGTTTTTGCCACTTCCTCGCGGTTGAGAGGAAGCCCGCTTCCCATGAGTGCGCTGCTTCCCAAAGGCGAAAGCGAGACTCTGGAGAGCGAGTCTGAAAGCCGCTCCACATCGCGCTTGAGCATGAACGACCATGCGCACAAATGCTGCGCAAGCGTTCCTGGCTGTGCGTGCTGCATATGGGTGTAGCCTGTGAGGAGCGATGTTTTGTGCTTTTCGGCGACGGAGGCGAGTGTCTTTATGAGGGACGCGATTGTTTTCTGGAGTTCCGGTATGACGCGGCGGAGATAGAGCCTTTCGTCCAGCGCGACTTGGTCGTTCCGGCTTCGTCCCGTGTGGAGCTTGCGCCCGGCGTCCCCAACTCTGTCCGTGAGCGTCGCTTCGATGAATGAATGGATGTCCTCCGCAGAATAGTCGATTTCAAGCGCACCCGATGTCAAATCGTTTTCGATTGATGAAAGCCCGTGCTGAATCTGCTCGTTCTCCTCCTTGGATATTATGCCCTGCTTGGCGAGCATGGCGGCGTGCGCCTTTGAGCCGTGTATGTCGTCGAGTGCCATGCGCTCGTCAACGTGGATTGATGTTTCAAATTCTACTGCCGCGGCATCAGGTCCTTCTACGAACCGTCCGTGCCAAAGGGCGGCGTGGTTGTTGTCGGTGATAGTTCCGTGTGAGTTGTTTTTGTTAGTCATAATGCACGATTTTACACTATTTTGTGAAAAGTAAGAAGTGAGCGGGTGGTTGTCAGAACCAGAAACGGAGCGCGAGGGAGCAGGGGAAATTCACTGGGCGGAACAGGAACGAAGCTCCGTCGTCGTTTCCCTGTATGCCGACTTGCATATCCCACACGATTTGGGTGGAAAGCTCCAAATGGCGCTTGAAAATGAAAAAATCCATGCCTGCCCCTGCGCGGGAGCCGAACGCAGCCTCAAAATCTGAGTTGTCTGTGGAAATATCTTTTTGGAATTCGACTGAAAAGCCCCACAGGACGAATGTGCTTATGTTGTCGGCCAGTTTTTTGTGGATAATCCAGTTGTCCGCGCTGAAGGAAAGCGCACAGTCAGAGTGGACGTTCAAGTTGAAGCACCACGGCGTGGTGTCTGCCCTGAACGAAGCCGACATGAAAGCGGAAGGCGACGTGGAAAAATCGTAGCCGCCGCCCACACCAAACCCAAAATCCGCAAAAAGTGCGGCAGGAAAAAAGATGAGGACGGCAAGCTCAAGGATTGGCTTTCTATTCATAGAGCGAATTCAATTTTCGGTAAATCAAGTTCACTTTTGTTTTCTGCTCTGACGAAAGCGCGATTGCCGTCTCGTCGATGAGTGTCTCAAGGCTTGAAAGGCTTTCGTTCAGGGCAGTGGGGAAGCCGCGGCTCACTTTGAACCAGTAGACTCCTTTTCCGTTCGTGAAAAGCGAGATGAAGCCCATTTCCTTCGTCTTGGATTTTGCCACCGTGACTTTCAGGATAAAGTCGAGCGCACTCAACAGCGCTTCTGTTCCGCCGTCTTTTGTGATGTCGATGTTCAGCTTGCGCGAGAACTGGTTTTCGGTAAGCGGGGCAAGGTCAAGGTTTTTCACTACTTTGCAGATAAGCTCCACCTTTTCGTTGGCAAGAAGCTCGTGGTGGTTCAAGATGATTTTTCCCTTCAATCCGCCGATTTGGGCAATCTTGTTGTCGTCATTCTCCTCAAAAAGCGCGTCCTTGAATTTCTCAAAAGGAAGAATGAGCATTTTCTTTCCCCTTACTTTTTGAATCTCAAACGAGCAGCCGCCAATCGTCACAAAATTGTCGTCCTTCGACTTTTTTTCTTTCCCGCCGAACCTTCCGTCGTCCTTTCCGACGAGCTTTCCTTTTTGATCCTTGAATTTGAGTCCGATTAGCTCAAGGTTTCCGGTGAGCGACCTGCCTTTTTTCCCGCGGGCAACATTAAGCCGTGCCTCTAAATCGGGCGAGATTCTGGAGAGAAGCGTTTTTGTGAGCGGCGAGACGCTCATGGCGAACATGCGCGAAGTCCGCACGATTTCCCCGGCAACGATGAAAAGAGGGTCTTTCCTGAACATGCTTGAGCCGGGATGAATCTGTATATGTTCCGCCGTGAGGCTCTTGTAGTTCTCCCGACCTTCGCGTATGCAGACGAACTGAATCATGCCGCTTGCGATGCAGCACAAGTAGTCGTCCATGCTTCCACCACCAGTGACCGGAATTCCCAGCATACCAACTTCTTCTTCTAGCTGTTTTTTTATGTTGTGTATCTCGGACATGACTTTTTCGTCCAAGTAGTTGTTTTGGCAGAACCTGTCTGGATTTTTCATGCTCAGATATGTTCTGTACAATTTTACATATGATACGAAATCGCCCTGAATGTCGCGGAAAGCGTGGTGAGCCTTGCGTGCATCCGTTTCTTCTCCCGGCGGCAGAATGAACGGCGAGTGGGTGCTCATGAATGCCGCCGCAATAAGAACTTCGTCCAGGACTTCTGGGTAGCGCAGTATACTTTCCACGATGATTCGCGACACACGCGGTTCGAGGGGAAACTGAACCATCATTTTTCCCACGGAAGAAAGCGTGTTGTCCTCGTTCAGCGCGTCAAGAAGATTGAGCGTCTCCACCGCGCCCCTGATTCCTTCTTTTTCTGGTGGCGAGATGAAATCGAACGTGTCGAAATCCGTGATTCCAAGCTCGCTCATGCGAAGAACGACTTCACTTAAATCGGTGCGGTAGATTTCTTCTTTTGTGTATTCCTCGCGCCGCTCAAAGTCTTTTTTTGAGTAGAGCCTGTAGCACGTTCCCGAACACGTTCGTCCGGCGCGTCCCCGCCTTTGGTTGCAGCTTGCCTTGCTGACCGGTGTTTCGTCAAGACTTGATGTATATGTCTTGGGGCTGTAGTAGTTCATTTTTGCAAGCCCCGAATCGATGACGGTAGTGATTCCGTTTATGGTGACGGATGTTTCTGCGATGTTCGTTGATACGACGACTTTTTTCTTTCCGAACGGGGCGGAGTCAAACACACGCTCCTGCTCTTCTTTTGGAAGCCGCCCATAAAGCGGAATGAGATGGATTTTGTTTCTGAAGCTTGCGTTTGAAAGGCGTTTTATGCAGTCTTTGATTATTTTTTCGCCTGGAAGGAATACGAGTATGTCGCCATCATCCTTGTTGTCTAAAACACGGTCAATTGTGGATTCGATTTTTGCGAGCAAAAGCTCCGAGCCTGAAACAGTTTCTGTTGTTGTCCGTCCGATGGGTGGGTCGTAGACCATTGTGACCGGGAACGTCTGGGTGTCGATTTTTACGATGGGGGCTGGAACTCCGTCCACGGCAAAATATTCGGCAAAAGCGTCCGTGTTCATGGTGGCACTTGAGACGATGACCTTGAAATCCCTGCGCTCCTTCAAGACGCGCTTTAAAAGGCCAAGCACGAAATCGATGTTCAAGCTGCGCTCATGGGCCTCGTCAACCATAATTACCGAATAGTTCTTGAGCCACGGATCCAGCTTCATTTCTTGGAGCAGTATTCCGTCCGTCATGATTTTGATTTTTGTGGAAGCGTCTGTCTTGTCCTCAAATCTCATTTTGTAGCCGACAAGTCCAGGATAGCTCGTTTTGAGCTGTTTCGCGATGAATTCCGACACGCTGAGTGCGGCAATCCTTCGCGGCTGTGTGACTGCGATGACTCCGTTCTCGGAATAGCCAGCCTCGTGCAGAATGACGGGAATCTGTGTCGTCTTTCCGCTTCCTGTCGGGCTGTGGACGATGACAACTTGGTTTTGCGCAAGTGCTTCAAGAATGCGTTCTTTTTGTTCGTAAACTGGTAATTTTTGATAATCGATAGCCATACAAACCCTTATTTATGCAAAAGCCGTTCCATTATTTTTTTTCGTTCAGACAGATATGTTGCCCAATTCGATATTTCAGAGCGGTCGAGCGCCTGAATGAAACTGTTGTCCAATGATTTTACCACATACTGCTTTGAAGGTGAAATATAGGTTGTGATAAAATGCGGCTCATATGAAGAAACGAGCACACGTTCCACGGTGACTGTCTCGGAGTCCCCAAAATCCTCGGTGCTGCTTGTTTCGACGATTTTTTGGATTTCATGCTCCTCACGGTGCAACTTGACCTTTATGATTACTCCGTCGCCCGTGTAGTCCCGCGCCGTCTCAGGTTCGGTGAAACTCGGGTTCGTGCGCTGTCCGCTTATGGTGTTCCCATTTGCGTACATTATGAAGCCGTCGTTTTTGTCGAGCCTGTTTGTCGGGATTTTTTCCCAGGGCTTTGTTACGTGTGGATGATTTGCCCACACGATGTCAACACCGCAATCGTTGACAAGTTCGGTGAAAAAATTCTTGTGGTCTTCGGTGATGTCTAGGATGTATTCTGGCTCGTCAGTGTGGACTGACACGATGAATACGTCGTGTGGCTGCGAGCGCGCCAATTGCCTCAAATCGCTCTTGATTCTTGCCCGAGCGGAAATCGTTGACGGGTAGTAGTCAATCCATTCTGAGTCATCGGCATTGTTGTTCAGAAGTTCCGTGATGGCTACGAAAAGAATTTTCCATTCCGAGCCGTCGGCGGCAGTTTTCTCAATCACTTTATATGTTATGCCGTCGTTTTTCTGGGCTTTTAATCCGCATGCCCAAATATCATTCCGTGAAGAAAAATAATTGCGCGTTTCCTTGATTCCTTGAACTGACTGGTCGTTTGTGTGGTTGTTTGCCAATGAGAACACGTTAAAGCCTGCCTTGATTGCGGCCTCAACATATTCCGAGTGCATGTTGAATTTTGGGTAGCTGCTCCATTCAATGCTGTTCGCGACCGGTGCCTCCACGTTTGCGAAGGCAAGGTCAACCGAGCGCAAGAGAGGCGAAATATCTCTCCATATATTGTCGAAATTTCCCGGACGGAAATTGTTTGAGTGTGCCATGATGTCTCCGGCAAAAACGAATGAAATGTCGCCTTCCCTTGTTCGTCCGCGCCCGAATTTTTTTGTTGAGGAGCACGATGGAAGAGAAAAAAAAGCTATGATTAGCAATGCGCCACCAAGAATCTTTGTTTTTGTCGTTTTCATAAATCAATATATCTCCACTGGAATCCATTTTGTTCTGTCTTGCATTGTCGAATCCATAAGCCCGAACGTCAATCCCTTTGCGGTTGTTTCCCCCACGAGGAAGTCTTTTCCGTCCACGCTGATTGTCTGCCCCTGTTTTCCTTCAAGGTATGCGCCGACCATGGCGTGGCTGTATTCTGAGCTGATGAATATGCACGACTCAATGCCGAGGTTTTTGTACAAAACTGCAAGGAGCAGGCTTCGCGCGTCGCAGTCGCTTCCCTCGCCCAACAATGTTGAGGTGATGTCGGTTATGTCGGCTTTGTTCGGGTTGGCGGTGGCCCGCGCATAGCTGAATTCTTGAACCCAGTTCAGTAGTATTTGTGCCAATGCCGCGTTTGGATTCTCGGAATCTTTCTTGTGCGCCTCGTTCTTGAGTGAGGAGTATATGTCGAACGATGCCTTTTTGAGCCGCATCGCAGCGTCCTTGCCGACGAGACGGTAGAAGCGCACCCATGCGTCATAAACTTCCGGGAGATTGTTGTCTACATAGAACTTGAACACGCTGAATTCGCGGTCGATGACGAATTGGTTTGCTTCCGCGTCGATTTCGTCGATTTTTGTCTTGACGGTCTTGCCCCCGATTTTGATGGACACGGCTTTTTCCTTTTCGCGCGGGAAGAAAGTTGATGTGATGATACCAGGTTCTTTGAGGCTTCCATCGTCAATTATCACAGAATCAAGGACAGAGACGACGACCTGCATCAAATCATCTGCAAATTCGTTTTTTGCATATGAGAGTACTGTGAGATATCCTTTCTGGAGCGGGAGCTTGACTGTGAGTCCCCATCCTGCCGCCATGCTGCCTGATATTAGTAGCGGCGAGCTGAACGATGTGATTACAGCGTCCTGCCGCCTCCATGATGTCTTTTGGTATGACGCGTCCGACTCTAGCCGCGTCATGGTGAGCTTCATTGCCTCTTCGCTGTCATTGAAGCGGTCTGCCTCCCAGACACGGATGAGGGTGTGTGCTTCAAGGTACTTGTTCTTGAACATAATTGAAGATTCGTCTTCCGCCATGTCTTCGATTTCGTAGCCCTCGGGAAAATCAATGCTGTAGTTGTATTTTTCTGAGGTTGCAAGAAATGCGAACGCATTTGTGACTACTGCCGATGAGAGAAAAAAGACAAAAAGTGTTTTTGCGATTCTGTTCATAAAAATCCTCTTCAATTGTGTAAATGATATGAATCACTTTTTCGATATTATTTTATAGTCATAAATTGAATTTATAATAATATTGACTACTTGTCAACATATCATATAATATACTGATAGATAAAAGCCTTATTTCATAAGGAGTTACGCTGTTTCTCTAATTTTTATTTGAAAAAATGTTAATAAAATGTTAATGGAGTGGCAATGAATTACAATATTTTTTTAAAAAAAACGAAAGGCAAAAAAGGAAAAAATGTAAAAA
>JAFPYB010000147.1 GCA_017412405.1 Treponema sp.
CACGCTGCGCACTTTTTGTGTCGGATTGCTGGATTGGGAATGCGCCCGCGACTCAGCCCAAATCGGCAATCCGTTCTGAGTTTTAGAATAAAATCCTCCGCAAGCGCCCCCCCGACCAAGCCCAAGCCTGCTCTGAGTTCCCAAACTCAGAACAAATCCTTCCCCCAAATCAAGGGGTTCAGGGTAACTCTCCATGCTCAAATGCAACCCGCGAGTTTTGCGAAGCAAAATCTCGTTGGAGTTCGCAAAGCGAATCTCCGGGGTTCAGGGGAGTTCCCCTGAACAAACCGCAATGCGCTTGACGAAAAAATCCATGTTCGCGCCGACGAACGCCATGCAGTAGAACGTGACGAAGCCCGCGAACACAAGGTAGAAGGCGAGCTGGAGCATTTCGCTCTTGAAGCCGAAAATCCGCACGAACAGATTGAAGAAAAGCATGAACACAATCATGAACACGCCGCCCACCACCCATTTCCGCATGGACACGGGCTTCGGCTCTATCTTCCAGCTTGGGTTCAGCGACATGATGGCGGCCTTTATGTCCTCCGCCGAAATCGGGGCACGCACGTTCAGCTCCGACGCGCCAATCCGTTCCGCCATGCCCATGAGCCGCACCTCGTTCCGGCACTCGTGGCAGGTGAGCAGATGGAGCGTGACTCCAAGAGGGATGCGCTCGTTCTTGTCGAGCATCAAAAAAGTGTTCATCATCTCGTCGCAATTTTTTTTCATAGCCGATTTTTCACTCCACAAAAAAGCATGGAAGAGATTCACCTTGCTGCAGGATGATTTTCTTCCATAAAATTGATTTTACATCGATTCTGCATTTTGGCATGAACGATGACCTGTTCATCTAACAATCCTATTTTATCCACCGCAGTTTTTCGTGCAGCAGTTTCTTTCCTCGGAAAACGTGGGATTTTATCGTGTTGAGCGGGAATCCCGTCACCTTGCCAATCTCCTCGTAGGAAAGGTCATGAAAAAAGTACAGGTCAAGGCAAATCCCGTATTTTTCCGGAAGACCGCCCACCGCCTCGCGCACGGCCTGAACCGTGAGTTTTTTCACAAGCTCCTCCTCGGGCGAAAGGTTCCTCCCCTCCAAAAGCTCCTCGTCGGAAAGAGGCACATACTCGGCATGGCGCGTCACTGAATTGACGGCAAGGTTGTACGCCACGGCAGTAATCCAGGTGCCGAATGACGATGCGCCGCGGAAAGACGAAAGCTTCATGTACGCTTTCATGAACACTTCCTGCACAAAATCGTCCCTGTCCTCCTCGCGCTTGAAAAAATTCTTCGCGAGGGCGGAAATCCGCTTCCCGTGCAGGGCGCAAAGCCGCTCGAACGCCTTCTTGTCCCCTGACAGGGCGCTTTTCACGAGAGAATTGTCGCGGTGACGCGCAATTAGCTGTTCGAGGGAAAAAAGCGGAGTCCGTTCCATTCGCCTTAGACGGTCAATCTTCCCAATTGTTCAGCTTATAGAAAATGATGAGGCAAACACCGATTGAAAGCGGAATCAGCCCGCCCAAAAGCGGCGTGGAAAAACCGTTCATCAGCGCGAAGAAGAACGTGAGGCAGCCACCCACGCCAGTGAGGATAAGGCCAATCAAAAACGAATACGCCTTCAGGTTGAATTTTTCCTTCCTGTAGATTCCTTTCTCAATCTGCTGCTTCACCTCGTGGTGGTGCCACAAAAGCGAAAAAAAGACAACAACGCCGCCTATTCCGATTCCCACAATCGGAACGATTGATATGATGATTTCAGCCGTCGAATTCATGCCGGTTCCTTCCTTGCAAGTTCATTATATCAGCTTCCGGCACCTGAGAAAACTCAGTTGTCCGAAATCTACCTTCACATGAGTTCGACACGGAAAACGAGATTTTGTTGCAATAATGCGCACTCTTATTGAAAAAAAAATCAAAGTTCTATAAGATGAATTTGAAAATGACATTTTTTAAGATTTTGTCAAAATAAAAGAAAGGAGTCACTTATGAGAAAAGTTGTTGTAACAGGACTTGGTTGCGTTTCACCGTTGGGAAACAGCGTCGATGAAACATGGCAGGCCTTGAAGGCAGGAAAGAGTGGAATCACCACAATCACGCACTACGACCCCTCCCCGTTCACCGTCAAATATGCGGCTGAAGTAAAGAATTTTGATGCCTCAAAATACATGGATTCAAGCGCGGCGCGCAAAATGGCGCTCTACTGCAAGTACGCGGTGGCAGCGGCAAAGATGGCGCTGGACGATTCAGGACTCATGGGGAACACAGAGGTTCTCGACGACACGGCTGTTTACCTCGGTGTCGGAATCGGCGGGCTTGAGGTCACGGAATCAAGCATGACATCATACGTCCAGTCAGAGAAGAAGAACATGCCGCCAATGACAATCCCGCTCCTCATTCCAAACGAGGGCGCGGGCAACATCTCCATGGCTTTCGGCCTCCACGGGGCAACACACACCATCGCGACGGCGTGTGCTTCCGGAACGGACGCGCTCGGAAACGCCCTTGACCAAATCAGATGCGGCAGATACGACGTAATCTTGGCAGGCGGCGCAGAATCAACACAGTGCGGCTTTGCCAACCTGGGATTCACAAAGCTCCACGCACTCTCATCAAAATACGCGGACTGTCCCGAAAAGGCGTGCCGCCCCTTCGACAAGAACCGCGACGGATTCATCATGGGTGAAGGCTCAACAATCCTCGTCCTTGAGGAGTACGAGCACGCAAAGGCCCGCGGCGCAAAAATCTACGCGGAGCTTGCAGGCTACGGGGCATCTTCGGACGGCTACCACCTCACAGCCCCAAACCCGGACGGCGTGTGCGGAGCAAAGGCCATGACAATCGCAATGAAGGATGCCGGGGTAAAGCCAGAGGAAGTCACATACTACAACGCCCACGGAACGTCCACGGTCAAGAACGACTCAGGCGAGACGAAAATGCTCCACATGGCGTTCGGTGAGGCTGCAAAGAAGCTCCACATCTCATCGACAAAATCCATGACTGGGCACTGTCTCGGAAACGCTGGCTCCCTTGAGGCCATGATTTGCGTGAAGGCAATCCAGGAAGGATTCATCCCACCGACAATCAACCTTGAGGAGCAGGACGTTGAGGGCGGCTGCGACCTTGACTACACGCCGAACAAGGGAATCGACCTCACTGTTGACGTTGCCATGAGCGGAAACTTCGGTTTCGGCGGCCACAACGGAATCGTCGTGTTCAAAAAAATAAAGTAACCACCAGCAGCCTCGTTTGTTCTTAATTTCAGAAGAGGAAAAAAATCTCCAAAAAGTCCAATTTTCTTTAAAAAGATGTTGGACATTTGGAAGATTCAGACGTATAATATACTGGAAGGCTGGAAAAATCAGTGACCAGAAGGAGGATGTTATGAAAAAACTCGTAAGACTTTTTGCATCTACGCTCGCTCTTTTTGTTGTATCCACCGCGTTTGCCTCTGCTGAAATGGTCAAGAGCCTTGATTTCACTGCCGTCACACGCACGGAGAAGGTCGTCATTGGCATCGACAGCAAGCAGCAGACAATGGAGTATCTTACCCCAAGTCGGGATTACAAATACGTTATCCTTGATTCCGACTACGAAGTTGACCCGAACACTGGAAGTTCCGTGTTCAAGGGCACTGTCCTTGACACCAAGTACAACACTGCAAGCGAAGTCGTCATCTATTCAAACGACAAATTCGCGGACATGAGAATCGGAAAGCGGCAAATCACTTTCACTTATGTCCAAGAGTTCGATGTAAAAGAATAGGTTGCCACCAACGGGAAATCCACATATGCTTTTGTGTATGTGGATTTTTTTTTGCCCAAACGATTTTTTATCAGTTCCACAAGAACAAACCCATTGTGATGCGGATGCGGAAAAAGCCCTAGTCCACATCCGTGTCCACGCCGCGGCCGAACAAGGCAAAATCGCCTTTGAGCGGATCG
>JAFPYB010000148.1 GCA_017412405.1 Treponema sp.
ACTGATACTCTTCATATGGTGCCCCTCCAAACGGGCGGTCAACGGCATAAATATCTTTTTCCAAGTCGATGGGCTCGTCCGGCAGCAGAATAACGACATTCTCCTCGTTGGGGTTGTGAATCTGCACGAACCGTCCATCCTGCCTGAGCGCATACGTCCGCGAAACTGGACGGTGCCCGGCAAACCACAGGATGTCGTCATTGTACGCAGAGCCGTACAAGTTCATCATCGTGTTCACCACACTCCCATCCTCCGCGTTGTCGTTCGCGGTCCAGGTGAGACCTTCCGTCACTTCGCTCATCTTCTCGATTATCTCCTGGCGTGTATACGTGTAAAGCGGCTCTGCGTGGGTAATCACGCACTGCGGGAAAACGGCGCACAACGGCAGCAACTTCTCAAAGCAATCCACCAAATGAATCAACGCCTCGTCGTAATGGCTCGCCATGAAATCGTAGACCATGTTCCCCTCGTCGGCGAATTTCCTGAAGCCGAAATTGCCGTTCTCGCTCTCGTTGTTGATGTTCTCGTGGTTTCCCTTGAGGACGTGGAAATTTTCGGGGAACAAGGTCTTGAGGGTGAACACCATCTTCAGAAGGGAAAGATTCTCCTTCATCTCGTCCACCATCTCATCGCACTCAAAATCGTCCTGATAATATTTTTTCCAAGCCCGCTTCCACCTGTCGCGGCAGCGTCCCTCGGAATGGAACAAGTCGCCCACGCACACGACACGGATTTTACCGGCCTCAAGCAGCTCCAGGATGGAAGCTCCGCCCAGCGCGGGACACGAGTAATCGAGCAGGTGCATAAGGAAATAGCCCCGCGCGTGGAGGTCGGGGACGACAACGAGAGGAAGGCTGGCGAATTCCTTTGCGGCAAAATCAAGAAGCCCGCCCCGCTCGCCTTTTGAATTGACGGGGCGATAGCGAGAAGATTCGTTTTCAAGAACAGTGATTGCGCCGTTGCAAAGCGAAAAAAGGCTGTCGTAGAAAGGCAGCCCGTCAGCTTTTAGAAAATTGACCAATAAATCTCGTATTTCAGACAAAACAGTTCCTTAAAACAAGATTACCTTAGAAAGCCGCTAGTTCATGACCAGCGTTTCGGCCCCGATGGTGATTTTGTCCCCCGCGGCAAGCTTGTAGAATTTTGCGGGGTCGATTTTTTGTCCGTTGAGAAGCGTTCCGTTGGTGCTTCCCTCATCCTTGAGGAAGTACGCATCCTTGATTTTCTGGATGCTCGCATGAAAGCGGCTCACCAGCTTGTTGTCAATTACAAGCTCGCAGTCGGAGCTGCGCCCGATGGTAAGCTTCTCAACAAGATTCATCTTCTGCTTGTTGAACATGAGATATGAAACAGGCGTGCACTCCGCCACGCTCTCAAGTCTGTGTCCCACAGGACTGTTCGTTACAATGGTTGCTTCTTGCACAATATGCCTCCAAATACAGTGTGTTTTTGAAATGATGGGCAGGATTCAAAACCCACCCATATTAGTATCACCCCATTCCGCCGATTTTTCAAATTCTTTTTTCGACAAAAAATCGAACTTGCCGCAAACATTACCTGCCAAAACCGATGGTTGCAGTATTCTTGATTTTTTCCTTCTTGCAGTACTCGAAAATCGCCTCTTTTGACGGCTTTTTCCCGTACATAACTTCATCCACGGTGATTTTTCTGACGATGTTTGCAATCTCGCCGCCCGAAAAATCGAAAGCCTTTGCAAGACTGAGAGCATCGCTCTCGGACAGGTAGTCTATGTTGCTCCGCCAGATTTTTGACTTGACCTCCGCGTTGGGCTTGGCGAATTTTATCTTGTACAAGAACCGCCGCTCAAAGGCAGTGTCAAAGTTGTCCTCAAAATTAGTCGTGGCAATCATTATGCCCTTTATGTTCTCCATCTCCTCCAGAAGAATGTTCTGCATGATGTTGTCCGTG
>JAFPYB010000015.1 GCA_017412405.1 Treponema sp.
AATCATTGCGTTCAACGCAGAGCTTGAGGCTTCCAGCGCAGGCGAGGCCGGAAAAAATTTCCACATCGTCGCCACGGAAATCCGCCGCCTTGCCGACGGAATCATAGGCGGGACAAAGGAAATCAAGGAAAAAATCAACGAAATACAGCAAAGCTCGGACAACCTCATACTCGCCTCCGAAAGCGGCACTGAAAAAATCGCCCAAGGCTACGAGCGGGCAAAAATCCTCTCGGCAAGGTTCGAGAGCATAAAGAACGCCTCCGAAGTCACTGCCGCCAGCGCAAAGGACATTTCCACAATCATCCAGCAGCAGGCGGTGGCAAGCGAGCAGATTCTCATCACGCTCAGGCAGATTTCCGCCGGGGTGGAGAATTTCACCGCCGCCACGGAAAACATTTCCACCGCGGCGCAGAACCTCAAGACTATCGCCGGAGATTTGAACGCTCAGAACGTGCCGGAATCAGAGGGATAAGGAAGAATCGTGGAAACGACACAGTATTTCACCTGCATAAGCTACAACACCGTCGATTTTCTCATCCAAAGCCGATATGTGGTATCGGGCGTGTACCTGTTCGTCCCAAAAGAAGCGAAGAACGTGGTGTTCAACAGGGAGACGCTCCCCCACATACACCTGAGCGATTTGCTGGAAGCCGAATTTTTGTGTGCGCCCGTCGAGCAGTACAATGTGGCACTAATCATGAAAAAAGACGATTTTTCATCCGACGTGTGCCAGAAAATCGCCGACTTCACCGAAACTGCGTTCCCAGCCTCGGGTCATCTTGCGCTATCCCTCTCGGGTGCGCTCACAACAAAAACAATCGATGAAAAACAACTGCGCCTCCTGCCCCTCGGCATCAGAACGAAAATCTCCGAATGTGGCATAAGCGCGATTGGATTTGAACAGCAGGGGAAAAAACAGCTTTTGCTTTCGCCCGACATGCTCCTGCGGAAATTTTTCGCTTCCGGTCTGCTCAAAGCGGAGAGGCCGGAACTTGGAGGAACACAATGAACATCATCATAGCAGACGATTCCGCGGTCATCCGCGCCATTCTCGAACAGAACCTGAAAAAAAACGATGAAGTCTCAATCATGGCTTCCGTCTCCAACGGGCGGCGGGCGCTGGAAAGCGCACGGACAATGGAATGCGACGCGGTTGTTACAGACATCGACATGCCGGAGATGGACGGAATCGAGGCGACGAAGGCAATCACCTCGGAGCTTCACATTCCCGTCATCGTCCTTTCGGAAGACACGGAAAAGCGAATTCAGGCAAAACATGCCGGGGCCGCCGAATTCATCGAAAAACCGTCCCTTGACAAATACGACGGCGAGTTCTTCGCGTCCATCTTGGAAACGCTGAAAAAAGCCGTGAAGAGCGGAGTAACGCACCACATGAAAAAGGCTGACTCCAACGCGGAGCGGACTCTGTGCGGCTTCATTCCGTTCAAGGTGCTGTGCATAGGCGCATCCACTGGAGGGCCCAGCGCGGTGTCGGAAGTGCTTCAGGGGCTTGGGGAGGATTTTCCGCTCCCAGTCCTGTACGCCCAGCACATCGATGTGGGCGCGGACAAGAACATGGTGGACTGGTTCAACACCGTTTGCCCGAACATATCCATAAAGCTTGCCGAGGACGGGGAGGAAGCCATGCCCGGAACGGTCTACATGGCTCCGGCAGACACCCATCTTGTGGTGGACTACGCCTCGGCAAGCGGACGACCCGTGCTAAAAATCTCGGACGAGAAGCCTGAGCGGTTCCTGCGCCCGGCGGTGAACAAGCTATTCAGGAGCGCGGCAGCCCAGTACAGGAAGAGCTGCCTTGCAGTCCTGCTCACCGGCATGGGGCGCGACGGCGCGGAAGGCTGCAAGGCCATTTGCGACGCAGGGGGCTGGACAATCGCGGAGGACAAGTCCACCTGCACGGTGTTCGGGATGCCGGCC
This sequence comes from Treponema sp., assembly GCA_017412405.1. Taxonomy (GTDB): domain Bacteria; phylum Spirochaetota; class Spirochaetia; order Treponematales; family Treponemataceae; genus Treponema_D. Next base: position 1,939 of record JAFPYB010000015.1, read on the forward strand.
GCCGCCATTGAGCTTGACGCGGCGTGCGAAGTCCTTCCCCGGGGGGAAATTCCGGGGCGGCTTTTGGAGCTTGCATCACAGGGAGAATTGTACGCATGAATGGAACTGACGAGCAGTTTGACGCAATCATCCAACTCATAAAGGAAAAGACCGGAATCAACGCCCGCTCAAGCCATCGGGACGGAATCAAAAAATACATCGAAAAGCGCATTTCGTCCCTTGGGATTTCGATGCAGTCCTTCCTCTCAAAACTCACCACCAGCGAGTCGGAATTTTCGGGGCTGATAAACGAAAGCACCGTGAACGAGACGTACTTTTTCCGCGAGGAAAAGCAGTTCGCGCTGCTCAGGAACCAGATTTTCCCAGAATGGGCCAGGACAAGTGGAAAAACGCCAATCCCCATGTGGAGCGCGGCTTGTGCAGGCGGAGAGGAGGCGTATTCGCTCGCGCTCCTTGCCCGCTCGTGCTTTTTGGCTCCATCCGTCACGGCAAGCGACATAAACACCAACGTGCTTGCCCGTTGCGCCGCCGGAGTCTACAAGCCCTCTTCCATACGGACAAGCGACGGAGTTCTATTCCAGCACCTGCTCGCACCGTACAAGAAGGCGGACGGCTCCCTCATCTTCAGCCGGGACATAAAGTCCTTCGTCAAGACGGAGCGCATAAACCTTGCCGAAATCCACACTGCGCGGTTCGACCCGATTCTTCCGAAAAGGCAGCACATCGTGTTCCTGCGCAACGTGTTCATCTACTTTGACCCGCCTCTCAGGGCAAGGATTCTGCGGGCAATAACGGAAAAATGTCTTGGGGACGGCGGCTACCTGTTCGTGTCCACAAGCGAAATCGCACAGATTGACGAGTCCATTACGCCCGCCGCCCTTGAAAAGCGTTCGGACGGGGACGTCTTCTATTTTCACAAAAAAACGGGGAGATAACGCACATGGCAAAAGTTTCAGCTGACATAACGGAGAGCTTTGTCTCCGAGACAGGGGAATTTCTTGAGGAAATTCGCGGTGAAAGCCTCGCGCTCAAGGCAAATCCCGCGGATGAGACGGCTCTCTCCCATCTCCTTCGCAACCTGCACACGATAAAGGGAAACGCCCGAATGCTCGGCTTTCCCAAAATCGAGCATCTTTCCCACGCGCTGGAGGACATCTACAAGAGCGTGAAGGACGGAAACACAAAGAACTCAGACCGCCTCGTGCGACTGGTGTTTTTTGTGGCGGACAAAATCAAGGAGTGCCTTTCGCAGGTCAGCCGAGACGGGAACGACAATCTTTCCATCGATTTGCTCCTGCGCTACTGCGACAAGCTTGCTTCCGGGGATTTCATAGACATAGACGAGCTTTCGGCGGAAATCAGGCGGGAAAAGGCAGAGGAGATTTCAGGCGCGGACGAGGATGAGAGCGACGAGCCGATTACGGACATCAAGTCTGTGCGCGTGGCTCTTTCGCGGGTGAACGACATCATCAGCTCCTTTGACACGATGATTACGCGGGAGTTCAGATTGAAACACCAGCTGGACGAGCTTCGGAAAATCGAGGAGGCGACAAAGAACCACGAGCTTTCAAAAATTAGGAAGCAGTTCGAGGCGGACATCTTCGCGCTGGAGACATCGATTTTCGGCGTGCAGGAGCAGGTGTTCGACCTTCGTATGCTCCCAATAAGCCTTGTGCTGCGCCCTTTCGAGAGCACGATTGCGCTTGAGGCCATGCAGCTTGGGAAAAAAGTGCGGGCGAACATTCCCGACACGCAAATCGCCATAGACAAGGTGATTCTGGAAAAACTGGGCGATGTAATCATGCACCTCGTAAGGAATGCCCTTGACCACGGAATCGAGCCGCCCGAGGAGCGGCGCGCGGGCGGTAAGGACGAGACAGGCACCATATCAATCACCTGCGTGCGGGAGACAAAGCATGTGGAAATCACAGTGAGCGACGACGGCCGCGGTCTTGACTACGACAAAATCCGGGAGAAGGCCCTTGTCCTCTTTCCCGAGCGGGGGGACGAGATTGCGGACATGGGCAACAGGGAGCTTTCCCAGTTCCTTTTCCGAGCAGGGTTTTCCACGCGGGACACCGTGACCGAAACTGCGGGGCGCGGAATGGGTCTTGACGTGGTGTGGACGAACATCGAAAAAATCAAGGGGCGCATAAAAATCGAAAGCACGCCAAGAAGCGGAACCACGTTCACCCTGCGCTTCCCGCTCTCCCTTTCCACCATGCAGGGAATGTTCGTCTTCGCGAACAAGGAAAAATTCCTCATCCCGTCGCAGCACATCGTGGATATTGTCTACCGCAAGAAGTCGGAGTACATCACGCTCCAGAACCAGCGGTACATCAAGCTTGAGGGGCAGCTCATCCCATGCTTCTCGCTATCGTCCCTCTTCAAGGAGCAGAAGGCGATTCGGCGCGCGGAGGCAGACTCCATCCTTGTGGCAGAATACATGGAGCAGCGCATCGGAATCATCGTGGAAGAAGTGGCGCAGTACGTCTCCCTTGTCGTAAAGCCCCTGCCCGCATCGTTCAAGAATTTTTCGATTCTTCAGGGAATCGTGTTCGACGAGCATTACGCCATCGTCCCAATACTGCACGTGCCTGACATTCTAAAGGAGTTCAAGGCACTGAGGGGCTACGACATCAAGAAATACGAGGCTGCCACGAAAAGGCGCGTCGTGCGGATTCTCGTGGTGGACGACTCGGACACCACGCGGCAGATTGAGAAATCGATTCTTGAGAGCGGGGACTTTCAGGTTGACACGGCGAGCGACGGAATAGACGCGCTTGAGTGCATCAAGACGAAGCAGTACGACCTCATCATCACCGACCGCGACATGCCGCGCATGAACGGGCTTGTGTTCCTGGACAACATCCGCCGCATGGAGAACTACGCAAAAGTTCCTGTCGTCGTCATCACGGCGGAAGGTGGCAGCGGCGCGGAGGAGGAGTTCTCCCGCGCCGGCGCGAACGCGTTCATCGCCAAGGGCGACTTCAAACGGGGCAAGCTGATTGACACCGTGCACCGGCTTTTGGGCGAGGAGCCGCTGTAAAAGGCGGTGAAAAAACAAATCAGTGAGGAAACGATGAAAAAGATTCTTATTCTTGAAAACTCCGTTACTATTCAAAAATTGTTCACCACCACGCTGGACGAAGAGGAATATTCCCTCCGCTTCACTAGCGACGGAAAATCGGCAATATACGCGCTGTTCGATTTCCAGCCCGACCTGTTCCTACTGAACGCGGACAGCGAGAACCCGGGGAGCTTTGAGACCGTAAAGCTTCTTCGCGCCATACCGTGCTTCAAGAATCTGACAATCGGCATGTACACGCCCTCCCCTTTCCCGCTGGACAAGGATTTTGCGCGGGAAAGCGGCGTGAGCGCGTTCGTGGAGCTTGAGGAAAAGACGCTCCTTCTGAACATCGAGGAGCTTGCCCTTCTTTCAATCCAAAAGCTGGACAAGAAGGAGCTTTCCAAGACCAAGAAAGACCTTGACGACACAAGGCTTTTTCTTGAATCCACAAAAATCGTAAAAAGCGAATCGCTCAAGCTCGTGTCCCTTGCGCGAATCAACGGAATGATGAAAAAAATCGAGGCGATTGAGGACATGGCGGCAGATTTTCTGTCCCTCGTGGCGGAATTCACCGAGGTTCCTGCGGCGGGGCTTTACATCGTGGAGAACGACGGCCCCCACGGCTACTACATTTCGGCGGAGGGCATGAGCGAGCACGACACGGAAAATTTTCTCGCCGTCTGCGCCTCCGACTTTGAGGATTTGCTTCCGGACTACAACATATCAAAAATCGTCCCAAAGCGACTTTCGGCAGTGCCTCCGCTGGACAAGTTCTATTCCGAGGACGCAAAGCTCTCGTCCTATGAGGCGGCGGAAATACGCTCGGTGAACAACGTGACAGGCCGGGCAAGCATCGGAAGCCTCCACATCGTCTCGGAAGGAAACCTCACGGTGCAGCAGCTCGATTTTTTCAATTACTGCGCGAAGCACGCCGGAGTCATGTTCGACAAGGCGATTGTCGTCAAGAAGAAAATGTTCTTCGAGAAGCGGATTCGGCGGGCGTTCAGCCGGTTTGTGCCCGACGAGGTGATTGACGACCTTGTTGCCTCAAGCGACACGGACGAAAAAATCGGTGTGGGCGAAAAACGCGCGATTGCGATTTTGTTCAGCGACATAAGGAGCTTCACCAACATCAGCGAACGGAACAAGCCCGAGACCGTCGTTGCGTTCCTGAACAGATACTTCACGATTATGGTGGACATCATAAAAAAGCACGGAGGCACGATAGACAAGTTCATTGGCGATGCAATCATGGCACTTTTCGGAACGCCGGTAAGCTACGAGGACAACGCCCGCCGCGCCGTTGCGGCAGCCTCGGAGATGCGGGACGCGCTTCCCTCGGTTCCGCTTGAAGACCTTGTGCTTCCCGAGGGCATGACGTTCAACATCGGAATCGGAATACACTACGGCGACGTGATTGTGGGGTCAATCGGCTCAAAGGACAAGACCGATTATTCTGTCATCGGCGACAACGTGAACCTTGCATCCAGGCTTGAAGGACTCACCAAAACGTACGGAACGCAAGTGCTGGTGAGCGAGGCGGTGCGCGACGACACGGGAAGCGGCGCGTTCAGCTACCGCCACTTGGACGATGTGCGCGTCAAGGGAAAAGCCAAGGCAGTCCCGATTTTTGCCGTTGACAGGAGCGACGACGAATTTCCGGCCGCCTACAAGGATGCGTATGTGAAGGGAATGGAGCTGTACAAGCAGGGAATATGGAATCTTGCCCACGACTACTTTGAGAAGGCTCTTGGTGCCGTGAAGGACGACAAGGCGGCAAAGCTCATGCTCTCACGCTGCGCCGAGTTCATGGAAAACCCGCCAGAACACTGGGACGGCGCAATCGCGTTCACGACAAAGTAGCCTCGCAGGCGCGAAGGTATTTTTGCAAAATCACGTCCTCGTCAAAGTCGCGCCGGGCTTTTTCAAGGCAGGCGCGGGAAAGCTCCTGCCTGTGCGCAACGCACCACTCAACGCCCCGGGAAAGCTCCGCCGCATCGTATGGGCGGGCAAGATAGCCGTTCTCCTTGTGGGAAACAATGTCCTTTGTCCCGCCCACGTCGAACGCCGCAACAGGCACTCCGCAGAAAACCGACTCCAAGCACATGGTCGGAAGATTCTCTAT
>JAFPYB010000149.1 GCA_017412405.1 Treponema sp.
CAGGCAACCGCTAAAATCAAAAAGATTCTTGCCGTCATTGCACGCCCTCCAAAGATTTATTCCGCCACCTTGCGATGACGGTAGAGTTTGAAGAGCAACCGCCAGTTCCTTCGGAGTTTTCTCCTATGACTGTGCCTTTCCATTTTCGGCAGAAAACGGGCTTGTGTTTAATCCCCAGATGTCGCCATTCCCAAGCCCTGCCGCCTGTCATTTCGAGCAAGCGCAAGCGCGTCGAGAAATCTACCCGAGCCAGCCCAAGTCGTTGATTCGTTTTGCTTTTGGAATTTATCCCGAAAAGCAATCCCCACACGGGGTCTCGGGGTGTCCCCGAGCCGTGCAGGGAAGAGAGAGGGGCTTGGGGAGAAGAAAACGCGAGTTTTGCGAAGCAAAATCTCGTAGAAGTTCGCCGCTAGGCGAATCTTCGCGCTTCGGAAGTAGTCGGTTGCTCTCTCCCCAATTACGGGGGTTCAGGGGCACTCCCCTGAATAATCATCGGGCCAGACACGGCTATTATCCAATCAGCACGATTTTTAGCCCGTACAGAATGAGCGTCATTCCGCAGATGAAACGAATGATAATGCTACGCCTCAGATTGTTCGCCGACTTCTCGGCGGCAGCCTGCTTTTCAGCTATTTTTTCCTCCGCCGCCAGCTGCTTTCGCTCCTCATAGAGAATGAGGCTCTTGGGAATATAGCAGAGCATACCGAATCCAAGCACCCACAGCAGGATGGAGCGGTGAATCGGGACAACCTGAATCTGCTTTATGTAGATGACCAGAAAAATGGCGGCACCCAAAAGGATTATTCCCGCCCCCACCCATTCCAAAACAAATGCGCTTTTTTTGCTCATAACACAATCCTTAACCGATTCTTAAACGAATCACATTTTATAGAAGAAAAAAACTCTCCCCCACCCAGCGATGTAGTTCCAGCCCCGCACCGGGGGCTACTCCAAGTCATAAGTTTCGCCGTACTTCACAATCTGGACGTTGGGGAAACCATGCTCGTTCAAGTACTTCTGGAAAAAAGCCTGCGACTCTTTTTCGCCATGAACCATGAAAATCTTCTTGAGCCGGCTCGTGTCAATGGATTTGAGCCATTTTGTGGCCTCCTCGTAGTCCGCATGGGCAGAAAAGGCGTTTATCTGCTCGATTTTCGCCTTCACGTCGTATTCGTCGCCCATGATTTTGACGGTTTTCGCCCCGTCGCGGATTCTGCGCCCCAGAGTGTTCTCCGCCATGTAGCCCACGATGAGAATCGTGTTCCTCGGGTCGGAAATGTTGTTCGCAATGTGGTGGACGATTCGTCCGGCCTCGCACATGCCGTCCGCGCTTATGATAATCATGGGGCCGTCCTTCTTGTTCAGGTTCTTCGATTCTTCCACGGAATTGACGAATGAAAGCGTCCCGAAGCCGAACGGATTTTTGTGGTGCTTGAGGAACGCCTCGTGCACGTCCTCGCTGTAACATTCCTGGTGAACCTGGAAAATGCTCGTCGCGTTCACAGCCATAGGCGAATCGACATAAATCGGAATGGCAGGGATTTTTTTCTGGTCAACGAGAAGATGCAGATAATAGACGATTTCCTGGGTGCGCTCAATTGCGAAAGACGGAACTATGATTTTTCCTTTCTTCTCGATGGCGCGCCTCACGATTTTGCGAAGCTCGTCCATTGCCACGGCGGAATCTTCGTGCTTTCTGTCGCCATAGGTGCTTTCAAGGAAAATATAGTCCGGCGGCGGAAGCTTTGTCTCCGGGTCGCGGATAATAGGCTTCATCTTGCGCCCCAGGTCGCCCGTGTAGAGAATCCTGATTTCGTCCTTGCCTGCCCGCCGGTCGTAGCCGCTCCTGCGCTCCTCGCCCGTGTACAGAGCCTGCTCCTCGGGAGTAGCCTTGCGCCTGTCGAACGTGGTGCGCTTGTCGTCCTTTTTCCAGCCGAAGAGCTTGTTCCATATTGAGATGTTGTCCTTTGACGTGCCCTTGATTGGTTTTCCCTCCGCGTCACGCTGACCCTTTATCGTGACATACGCATAGCCCGAGCCGAGAATGTGGCCCGCATCAAAATATTCAAGCTCCACATCGGGGGCAATGTACATTTTTCTGTTGTACGACAGCGTGACGATTTGGTTTGCCGCCTTCACGCAGTCTTTCTCGTCGAACAAGGGGGTCCAGTTGAATTTCTCGCCTTTTTTCTGCGCCTGCTTGCGCAAATATTCCGCATCCCGCGCCTGAATGCGAGCCGAATCCATCATCACAAGGTCGGTCAGGTCGCGCGTGGCAGGAGTCGCATATATGTTCCCGTTGTAGCCTTTCTTCACGAGCAGCGGCAGAAGCCCTACATGGTCGTAATGCGCATGGGTCAAAATGACGGCATTGATTCTATCGACAGGAATCTCGAAGTTGCGGTTCTTCTGGTCAGATTCGGCACGCTTTCCCTGAAAAGCCCCGCAATCAACCATGAATGCCCTTCCGTCTATCTCGAAAATATGTTTTGAACCAGTAACTTCCTCTGCAGCTCCCAATGAATATACACAAACACCCATAAAAACCTCCCTTGCCAAAAACAAAATCCGCTTTGGGGAACTTAAAAACTTCAGTTTTTAAGACCACCTTCTACTTATGAGTTTAAATCATTTTCGGGATAACACAAGAATTTTTTTTCACAAGCGATTTACCGGACGAATTCTGAAAACCACCAGAGCTTCCAAACAAATCTACTCTTTTCCGAACAGGCGGAATCCGCCGCCTGGTTTTTTGGAGCCTGCCTTTATCCACGAAATCTTGTCCTTTGCGGCAAGAGGATTTTTCAAGTTGTCCAGCGCGTTCATGTAGTCGCATATCCAGCCGGCCAGCGAGCCGTCGCGGTTGATGTAGTCGTTGTCCTTGGAACAGCTGATGAGAAGCGGATGGAACAGCTCGCTCTCCGCGATGGTGGCGGCGGTGTTCTCCGCAAATGCGCCGAATGCCGCCGAAGCCGCAGAGACCAGCGGCGAGGAAAAATTGCGCTCAATGCCCCGAAAATCAAGGACTGAATCGCACTGGGAGTAGTTCATTTTGTGCAGGAACACGATTTTGACCGGATTTTTTGCCCGCGCCTTCTCCCCAGCTTTTGACAGCCGCCCGAGCAATTCTTGGACAAGATACTGGTAGCTTGCAATGGATTCTTCAAGGATTTTCAGGCTATCGGAGCTGTTCGTCTCCCCGCCGAATTTGATGGAAAAATACTGCTCGTCGAACACAATGACAACTTCATCCAGATTTGTGAATTCGTTGAAAACACCCAGCGTCATTGCCCGTGTGGAAAGGGCAGAGTTGCGGTGCCACGGGAACTGCACAATCCCGCCATTCACAGAAACCGATGCGTCATCATCAGAATCTTTTGAATATGCCCTTGTCACCGCCACCCTGCGCTTGTGGCTCGCAAAACCCGATGCCAACTCGTTCCCCTCGGGAAGCTCTTTTCCAGCAATAAAAATCTTCTTTTCCATATTTGTCCAGTATACGATATTTTATCGTTTATTGCAGTTTTTGCAGCCCACAATCATGACGTGCTTTTTTTCCTTGGTCCTGTTGAACAGCCGCGCCAAAAGCTCGCCGTCAAGCCCAATCGGTTTGCCGCACACGGGGCAGGTGCGCTTCACATTCGGCTCGGGCACGGGGTAGCAGTGCGGGCAGCCCTGCACTGTCATACGCTGGTCAGCCGTATCCATGGGGCGGAAAATCCGAGAATGTAGATTTTCGTTTTTTGCAAGTGGCGTGGAGCAAATGGGGCAGCGGACAAATTCAATCTTTCCGTTTTCGTCCTTCTGCGTCCGTAAGGTCGAATCCGAGCTTGAGCCGCCTTTTCCCCCGAAGAGTTTTATGAAAAGCGACAGCAGGAAAATAATCAAAATCGAGCCAAAAAACAAAACAAGATACGTCATAATTTTTTCTTGCCCCCCCCGCCACTGAAAAATCAGGGGTTTTCCCCAAAAAATTTACACTGTATAATAAAAATTATGCAATACATTTTCAACGACACAAGAAAATTGGATTCTGCCTGCTGCGTTTCCTACGCACTCACAGAAGAAATAATGATGGAAAATGCCGCGATGAATCTTGAACGAGTCATCCGCAACAGGCACGAATACAAGCCGCTAGCCGACACCCGAAAACGCCGAGTCCTGATTCTCTGCGGAAAAGGCAACAACGGCGCGGACGGCTACGCGCTGGCACGGCGCATACGGATTGATTTTGATGTGGTGGTGTTCCAGTGCGGCCAGCCCGAAAGCGAACTGTGCAAAATGCAGGCTGAACGCGCCGCAAAGTGCGGGACACGCATTTTCGACATGAAAGATTTTTCGCTGGAATTCCTGCAATTTTCGGGCGTTGTCGTTGACTGCATATACGGAAGCGGCTTCCACGGCGAACTTGGCACAAAAATCCAGTGCATAACAAACGACGTGAACGACATTGACTGTTTCAGAATCAGCTGCGACGTGCCAAGCGGAATCGATTCATGCGGAAATGCCTCCAAAGGAACGTTCGTAGCCGATGTGACCGTGACTATGGGCGCACTGAAAATGTCATTGTTCAGCGACAGGGCAAAAGACTTTGTTGGAAAAATCGTCTGCGGAGACCTGGGCGTGGGAAGGCGGCTCTTCGAGAACGCCAGCGCGGGGGTGCTGCCCGCGGCGCATATGCTGGAAGAAAGCGACCTCATCCTGCCCAACAGGAATTTCCACAATGTAAACAAAGGCTCTTTCGGCCACGCCGTCATAGCATCGGGCGAAAAGCGCGGGGCCGGCATCCTCTCGGCAAAGGCAGCCCTCAAATTCGGCGCGGGACTCGTCTCCCTCGTGGACTATGGGGCGGAAAGCAACATTTCCGCCATTCCGCTGCAATTCCCCGAGCTTATGGTATCGTCAGAAATCCCCAGGAAAACATCTGCAATCGCCTTCGGAATGGGGCTGGGCGATGATGACGCCATTGGGCCTTATTTTGACTATTTGGGCAAGCACACGGACATCCCCTGCGTGGTGGACGCGGATGCCTGCCTGAGCGAGCAGCTTCCCACTTTCCTGAAGTCGCGCAAGGGAAAAACAGTCCTAACGCCGCACCCCAAGGAGTTCAAGGAGATTCTCCATCTCTGCGGATTCGGCGAAGTGAGCCTGTCGGAGTGCGTTTCTGACCGCCCCAAGCTCATAGAGGATTTTTGCCGCAAGTTCCCAAAAATCGTGCTGCTGGTCAAAGGTGCCAACACAATGATTGGCTATTTTGATTCGCACAAATTCAAGCTCTTCGTGAACCCGGTCGGCTCGCCGGCCCTTGCAAAAGGCGGAAGCGGAGACGTGCTGAGCGGAATGATTTGCGCATTGCTCTCCCAACACTATTCCCCGCTGGACGCAACGCTCAACGCAAGCCTTGCCCACGCCCTAGCAGGACGCAAGGCCGAAAAATCCTACGGTCTCACGCCGCTGGAACTAATCGACTTGATTTGACGGCGGGTCATTGGCGGGCCAAAAGCGCGCGCACCTTGTCCGTGAAAATACTCGGACATACAAACAGCGACTCCCCGTCACAGGCCCGCACGCACATCTGGCTCACCGTGCCTTTCGTCACAAGCTCGCCTGTACGCTCGTTGAACAGCTCAAAGTTCATTTTTATCATGTTCTCCCACTCAACGAGCGTTGCCTTGGCGCGGCACACGTCCCCAAAGCGCAGGGACTTTATGTACTTGCACTTTACTTCGGTGACGGGAAAGAGAAATCCCGACTCTTCCATCTGGATATAGTTGTAGCCGATTTTATCAAGCAGCGCACACCGGGCGCGCTCAAAATAGTTTATGTAGTTTCCGTGCCACACAATTTTCATCGGGTCGCAATCATTAAAATCAACCTGAAACCGTATCTCATTCGACAAAAAATCACTCATTTGCACCTCCATCCGAACCGCTCGATTTTGTCTCCTTGTAGAACTGGCGGATTTCAATGAGCGCAAGCACGATTGCGGCAACAGCAAAAAACCGAAAATGCTTTCCGAAACTCATGAAAAAATCGTACATGCCGTGAAGCAGAACGGCGAACACCAGCGCGTGGATTTTCTTGAATCCGCTTCCCAAGTTCCAAACGAAAAATCCGCTCAGCGCAGAACAGAACAAGTGGATGAGCTGGGCTGAAATCATGCGCTGGAAAATGAGCTTGACCGCAGCGTTCTGGCTCATATGGCTAACATCGAACTGGATTCTGTTCAGCGTATAGATGATGGACTCGAAGCTTCCCACCGTAAGTCCAAAAAGCAGGATGCAGCAGAAAAACATCTTGAACTCCATCTTCTTGCGGGGGATGAGACACTCAAAACCGAATTTGACCGATTCTTCCACAAGCCCGTTCAGGATGAGCGAGCCGAGCAGGAGCGAAAGGAACGTGTTGGCGGAAAAAAACGGTATCTTGTCGGCGCAATACTGCACGAACGATGCTGGAATGACGGCCACCAGCGCAAGGGCAATCGAGATGAAATAGAAATAAAATCGCTTGCTGTCAACAAAAAAGACAAAAAACGAGAGCAAAACGACAACAGGCACAAAACAAAGCCCAATCAACGCATAAAGGTTCATAGTCTGTTCTCCACATTACATTCGTCCGCCAAAGCAGCTTTCACTTTTGATATGAGCCGCCGCGCCGCAATCGGTTCGGAAAGCCCCACACAATCATCTGGAACGATTTTTTCTTTGACGAACAGGTGATACTTGTAGCACGAATTAGGGTTCATCAAAAAAAGCGGGTCCTTCTTGCGAAGCCCGATTTTGTCGTTCCCCCCGATGTAAATCGGGACAATGGCGCACCGCGCCGCAAGTGCAATCCGTGCCGCGCCCTTCTTGAACTGGTTTTGCCCCGTGGGAAGGCTCCGCGTCCCCTCGGGAAAAATTATGAGCACGTTTCCGTCCGCAATCGACTCCTTGCACCTTTCCACCAGCTCATCGTAGGGGACATTGCTCGTGATGTAGAGCATATGCACAATCTTTGTGAGAATATTGCGCTTGTCCAAATACGCGTTGGCAATCACATCGGCGTTGGGAATCTGGGAGATAATCATCACCACATCAAGGAGCGACGGATGATTTGCCACTACAATGCACGACGAAAGCGAGCGAAGCGGGTTCTCCTTTTGATTTTCAATCTCATTGCCCGTTTTGTCAAAGACTTTTATGCGCGCCACGTTCAAAATCGTCATGACACGTATAAAAAATCGGAACATGAACGAAATGAGCTTCCGCGCCTGCCTTGAAAACGTCTTCTTGTCGCGGAAAATCAGCTTGTACGTGGGAAGCAGAATTATTGAAAGCAGAATCGAGCCGATGCCGAAAAACACGAACGAAAACACCTTTCCGCCGCTTCTTAGCGCATACGAGAAATGATTTCTTATTGGTTCTGTAGGATAAATCAGTTCGCCTTGCATAGAAAATCCAAAAATGACTGGGGAGAGGAAAAATCATCCCGCCGCTCGGTGACAAAAATCTCCTTTGCCCCCGCACTTTTTTCCCCGCCCAAGACACAGGCGAACGCCAGCGCATCCGGGGACGAGCCGTGGAACACTGGGCGGTACTCATCCGGCACGCACTCGTCCGCGTACACGAATACGATTTTTTTCTCCGCCCCGCACAGAATCGGGGCACAAGCGCACAAAAGCCCTGCGTAAAAATCGTCGTTCCCCGGGAACACCGCCGTGTAGCCCGCCTTTATGCCCAGCGCGATTGTGGCCACGGCAGGCGGCGTGTTGAACACGGAAAGGGAGAACTGCGCCGGCATCACATCCGCGTCAAGGACAAGCCCCTTGTTGATTTTGAGCTGGCGTGAAAGCTCTCCCCGGAACGACATGAACGACAGCTTGGGAGAAGTCGCGCCGTCCACCGCCCCGGACTCCGCCGCCAAGACATCGTGAACAACCTGAATCGTCATCTTGGAGATTTGGCTGAACCTGCGCTTGAAAAGCGGCTCCACATATTCCAGCTTGGGAGATGCGAGCGCGTTCTCGGGAGACGGCTTGAAATAGGAAAATCTTGTGACATAGACTGTGTTCATATGTAAAGTGTAGCACAAAAAAATAGAAAAGTTTGTATTGTTGTGATAATATAAAATCATGCTCAAAGGTCGTAATTTAATAAAACCAAATGATTTGACTGTCGCCGAAATCGATGAAATTTGCTCATTGGCGGAGCAAATCATTGTTGATCCTCCCTCTTTCAGTGAAGTGTGTCGCGGGAAAATTCTTGCGACACTTTTTTTTGAGCCGAGCACGCGCACCCGCCTTTCGTTTGAGGCTGCAATGCTCCACTTGGGCGGCGCAGTGGAAGGCTTCTCCGACTCCGCCAACAGTTCCACGGCAAAGGGCGAGTCGCTGGCAGA
>JAFPYB010000016.1 GCA_017412405.1 Treponema sp.
GGCCCAGCTGGGCGAGACTGGCTACATCGTGCTGAAATTCCACGGGGAAAAGCCAATCGGGTTGTTTGCAGGCTACTACAACGACGACAATCTCACAAAAAGCGTGTTCTCGAACGGCGTGTACCGCACGGGAGACACGGCGTATTATGATGAGGACGGCTATATTTGGTTCGTGGGGCGGAGCGACGATTTGATAAAAAGTTCTGGCTACCGTGTGAGCCCGTTCGAGGTGGAAAGCATTTTCCAGCAGCATCCGTCCGTGCTTGAATGTGCCGTCACTGGCATTCCGGACAAAAAGCGCGGGCAGGCAATCAAGGCTACCGTCGTTCTTGCAAAGGGCTTTGAGGCCACTGAGGAACTCAAGCTTAAGCTCATGACATATGTAAAGGAGCGAACTGCCAACTACAAGCAGCCTCGAGTCTTGGAGTTCGTGAAGGAGCTTCCCAAGACAATCAGCGGAAAAATCAGGCGTGTTGAAATCCGAGACCAGGACAATGCCGAGTAGCAAAACTGACAGGCAGCTGTGGGCTTTGCTCGTGCCGCTCATGGTGGAGCAGCTTCTCAATTCCCTCATGGGCGTGGTTGACACCGTAATGGTGACGACTGCCGGTTCTGCGGCTATTTCGGCAGTTTCCCTCGTTGATTCAATAAACGTCCTTGTCATAAATGTGTTTTCCGCAATGGCGACTGGCGGCGCAATCCTTGCAAGCCAATACATTGGGAACGGAAACGAAAAGAAAGCGAGTGAGGCGGGAAAACAGCTGCTGCTGGCTGTCTTGGTCATTTCTGTTTTCGTGATGGCGGTTTTCATCTTTTTCCGGGATGGCATTCTCCGCATTATTTTTGGGAATGTGGAAGAAGCCGTCATGGCGAATTCTCGGACGTATTTTTTCATAACAACACTCTCCTACCCGTTCATTGCGCTGTACAATTCGGCGGCGGCCATATTCCGTGCCGACAAAAACTCGCGTTTGCCCATGACGATTTCCACAATTTCGAATTTCATAAACATCGGCGGAAACGCGATATTGATTTTTGCCTTCGGTCTTGGCGTGAAGGGGGCTGCAATCAGCACACTCGCATCCAGAATGTTCTGTGCGTTTGTGATTCTCATTTTTTTGAACATGACTCGGCAGAAAATCAGGATTGGCAATTATCTTTCCATAAGACCGAATGTGCCGCTCATCCTGAAAATCTTGCGAATCGGCGTTCCGACGGGAATCGAGAACGGAATGTTCCAGTTCGGGAAACTTGCAATCCAGTCCACTGTCTCGCTTTTGACGACGGCGCAAATTGCCGCCCATGCTATGGTTTCCACGCTGGAAAGCCTTTCGTGCCAGGCGGCGGTGGGAATCGGGCTTGGCATGATGACGCTCGTTGGGCAGTGCATTGGTGCGGGCGACGATGAGCGTGCGGTATGGTACATCAAGAAGTTGACGCTCTTTGGATTTTTCGCGCTTTTGATTTCTTCTGTCGTTGTGTGTGCGCTTGTGTTCCCGATGACGTATTTTTCGCGCATGGAGGAGGAGGCCGCCATGCTTGCCGTGAGCCTTACGATTTGGGTTCATGTGGTGAAGCCTTTCGCGTGGTGCGGCTCTTTTCTTCCAGCCTACGGACTTCGTGCTGCCGGGGATGTGCGTTTTTCCATGCTCGTGTCTATGACCACGATGTGGACTTGCCGTGTTGCAATCGCCATGGTTTTGATTCGCGTCTTCGGGTTTGGCCCCGGCGGTGTGTGGATTGCGATGGCGAGCGACTGGACGATTCGTTCAATCTGTTTTTTTGTTCGGTTCCGTTCCCGAAAATGGCTTTTGCATAAAATCGTCAAATAAAATGCGAATTTCTGTAAGAAAATGTCATTTTTTTTAAAAATTAGTTTGACAGTTTTGATTTTAGAATCTATAATCAAAAACATAGTCAATCCAGATTCTAAAAGTTTTAGGTTGAGACACATTTTTAATTTAGTATTTCTTTTTATCAATTCCAAATATAGAAATTCATTTTTGTGGAGAATTTAAAATGGCAGCAATTAGACGCCGTTTTTCTGACACTTCGGAAGGAGTTTCAGAACCTGTTGAGCAGCAGGTTGAAAATCAAAGCTCGGAAGAAACTCAGGTGGATGAAAATCCGCCGCAACCCCAGGAAGAACTGGGGTCGGAAGATTCCAAGACCGTGAAGGTGGTTGTTCGTCCGCGTCGGCGATTGGCTGCAAAGAAAGAAAAGACCGAACCTGACGATGAACACATTGAATCCCCCTCCAAAGCACCAAGCGAGCAAGAAAATCATGAAGAAGCTCCTGCTGAAAGTTCGATTGAACAAAATCAAGAATCACAGACTGAGACCGCTTCCATAGAAGCACCCATGGCCGAGGGGACGGACGAGGGCGGTTCATATGAGCCACATTTCAGACAGCCGTACATGCGTCGTCCAACAAAATATTCAAACAATCCTCGCTATGGAAACGGTCGGCGGAACTACCGACAGTCTTATGCGGAGCGAAAGGCGGCACAGGATGCGGCGGTTGAGGCTGCGCAAATCATCGAGAATCCCGAGGAATACGAGTCAAAGCCGCGCCTTGTAATCAACGAGCTTACAAAAATGAGTATGCCGGAGCTTCGTGCGTTGGCTTTGGAAAAAGGCTTTTCGGAAGAGGATTTGCCTTCAATCAAGAAGCAGGACTTGATTTTTTCAATTTTGAAGGCGCATACGGAGCATGGCGGAATCATATTTGCCTCTGGTGCGCTGGAAATTCTTCCGGACGGCTACGGATTTTTGCGTAGTCCCCAGAACAGCTATCTTCCAGGCCCTGATGACATCTATGTTTCGCCGAGCCAAATCCGCCTCTTCAACTTGAAGACGGGGGACACGGTTTCTGGACAGACAAGAAGCCCCAAGGACGGGGAGCGGTTCTTTGCGCTTTTGAGAATCGAGACGGTCAACTTTGACGAGCCGCGTGTAGCACAGACGCGTGTTCCTTTTGAGAACCTTACCCCGCTCTATCCGAATGAGCGGCTCACGCTTGAAACTATTTCAACAGAATACAGCACGAGAATCGTGGATTTGTTCGCGCCAATCGGAAAAGGCCAGCGACTTTTGATTGTGGCCCCTCCAAAGGCCGGAAAAACAATTCTCATGCAAAAAATCGCGAACGCAATCACCACAAACAATCCAAACGTATACTTGATTGTCCTTTTGATTGATGAGCGTCCTGAGGAAGTTACCGAGATGGAGCGTGCAATCAAGGGTGAGGTCATTTCGTCTACGTTCGACGAGCAGGCTACGCGCCATGTGCAGGTTGCGGAGATGGTTCTTGAGAAGGCAAAACGTCTCGTCGAGCACAAGCGCGATGTTGTCATCCTGCTTGATTCAATCACGCGTCTTGCCCGCGCATACAACATCACCGTCCCCACCTCGGGAAAAGTCCTTTCCGGCGGTGTGGACTCAAATGCGCTCCACAAGCCAAAGCGGTTCTTTGGTGCGGCTCGTAACATTGAGGAGGGCGGCTCGCTCACCATCATCTCAACGGCTCTCATTGACACTGGAAGCCGCATGGACGAAGTTATTTTCGAGGAATTCAAGGGAACGGGAAACAGCGAAATCGATTTGGACAGAAAATTGTCCGAAATGCGCATTTTCCCTGCAATCAACATCAAGCGCAGTGGTACGCGAAAAGAAGATTTGCTTCTTGATGAGGCTACACTACAGAAGATTTGGGTGCTGCGAAAGGCAATCAATCCAATGGAAGAGGCAGATATCATGAAGCTCATCCTTGACCAGATGAAAAAGAGCCGGAACAACGAGGCGTTCTTGTCTAACATGAACACCGGTTCTGCCGCTCAGGATTAGTTTTTTGTGTGCGGTCTTTTGCGTTGGAGACTGGCTGTTTTTGAACGTTTCTTGACCGCACGATTTTCAAAAAATCGTCACTTTTGTAGTTGACATTATTTTTGAAAGCATTTATTCTTTTGAAACCTTATTTAGCCCGGGTGGCGGAATTGGCAGACGCGCTAGGTTCAGGTCCTAGTTCCAGCAATGGAGTGTGGGTTCGACTCCCATCTCGGGCATTACTTATTCGTTCGTCAGCTTGAAAAAGGCTGCTTCCAGCGAATCGCAGCTTGTTTTCATCATTATTTCTTCGCTTGTTCCATTTGCAACGCATTTTCCATTGTTCAGAATATACACGCGGTCGCAGAGTGCGTCCACTTCCTGCATTAGATGTGTGGAAAGAATGATGGCATGGTCTTTTTTGAGGGATTTCACCATTTTGCGCATATTCACTATCTGTGCGGGGTCAAGCCCGGAAGCCGGTTCGTCAAGGACAAGAAGCGGCGGATTTGTGACTAGGGCCTGGGCAAAATTGACGCGCTCCTTGAATCCTTTCGAGAGCGTCCTGATTTTTTTGTCCCACACGGATTCCAGTGAAAATTGCTCTTTTACGCGGGCAATTGCTTGGTTTTTGTCCTGGACGGTCTGCCCAACGATTTTTTCTGATTTTTTGAACTCCGCGCCCATGTCAAAAATCATGCGCACATACTCGCATACTTTCAGCTCGCCTGGGAGCGTGGACTGCTCCATCACAAAGCCGGTCATGGCACGGACTTTTTCCGTTTCCTCGCGCGTGTCGCATCCGTTCACCAGAATTGTGCCGCGCGTACCGAAATGGCGTGCGCAGATTGCTTTGAGGATTGTGGTTTTTCCGGCCCCGTTCGGCCCGAGAATGCCCACAATCTCGCCCGAGGCGCATTCCATTGAGAAGTCTGTGACGGCGGGAGACGATTTGTAGATTTTTGAAAAATGCGTGACGGAGACCATTTTTTTCTCAATCGATATAAGGAATGTCGAAAATCATTCTGTCGTGGGTGAGTTCCGCATTTGGGTACACTTCCCTCGCCTGCTGCAGAAGCACGTCCAAATCGCGGTCGGTGTAGCGCGGCGAATAATGAATCATGGCCATGCGCAGTGATTCGGAATCCCTGGCGATTGTGGCGGCCTGCCGGCTTGTCATGTGTTTTTTCTCCTTGGCCTGCTCCTCGCAGTCGTCGGCGAACATTCCCTCGCATATGAGCAGGTTGCTTCCCCTGACTTCTGGGGCAATGGTCGGAATGTATTGCGTGTCGGTGACAAAGGAGAACTTCCTTCCGCTACGCTCTTTTCCCATCACATCCTCGGGCTTTACGAGAACGCCGTCCACATTCTGGACGGACTCCCCCTTCTGGAGTTTTCCCCAAAGGGGACCGCGGGGAATTTTCAGCTCTTCTGCCCGTTCCTGGTTGAATTCGCCTGGGCGGTTCATTTCCTCAAGCGTATAGCCGATGCACGTCTTTGTGTGCTGTAGCGGAAAAGCGCGGATATAAAAATCCTCGCCTTCATGCACGATGCATGGAGCCGTGATTTCTTTCACGATGACTGGATAGTTTATGTACATGTCCAGCACGCGCCTTGACGATTCCACGTATTCGGCGATTTTTGGCGGACCGTAGATGTAAAGCGGCTCTGTCCTGTCAACCTGCGAAGAGAGCATCATGATTCCTGGCAGGCCGGTCACATGGTCTGCATGGGTGTGGGAGATGAAAATCGCGTTTATTTTTTTCCACTTCAAGTTCAATCTTTTTAGCGACACCTGTGTTCCCTCACCGCAGTCAAAAAGGAAAAGGTCGCCGTCTCTCCTGAGAAGAACCGATGTCAAATGTCTGTAAGGAAGCGGCATCATTCCACCGCAGCCCAAAACGAAAGCTTCCATATTCATAAAACCATTGTAGTTGAAAGGAAATCAAATTACAATTCGGCAGAAAAGGCAAAAAGCAAAAGGCACGGAAATCAGTTTTTAGGAAAGCAGTGTTTAAAATAAAAAAAATATGCTAGAATTCATGCATGGGTTGGGAAGAATTAACAGAGGCTCTTGATGAGCTGGAAACAGAAGTTGAATATGACGGATATTTTTGCAGCGTAA
>JAFPYB010000150.1 GCA_017412405.1 Treponema sp.
AGGATGCCAATGGCTAGAAGCACACCAAAAACAACAGCAAGCACGGAGAACATGATGATGTCGGGGTTCACACCCAACGGCGGATAGAACTTCTTTATCTCCCCGCTCGACAACAACCTTGCGATTTCTTCTGGCGTGCCCTTGTTTTTCAAGAATTCAAGGCCGCGCTTTGCAAGCACGTCCTCAGGGTCATAATCCTGCGCCTCAAGGTATTTGCACGTGGCGTTGATTGTGTCCCGGTTACGCAAATGCAGGACGGCGAACATATCCATAAGAAGCGGATCCGTGAGCCTTATCCTGTTCGCTTTCTCGAAATAGGCCTTTGCGTTGCCTATCTCGCCCTCATACAAATAGGCAACACCCGTCGTGAAAAAATAGTCGTATACTTCCTTGTAATCTTCCGCCGTGGTGGAGTCCTCAAGTATCTTGAGAGCCTCCGCGAATTTGCGCCGCTTTATAAACCTTTTGGCCGTATCAAGTGCTGTCCTACTCATTTTCCCCTGCCCTGCCTCTTGTTTTCCGCCTCATCCCTGAGCTTCAAAATCGTAATCTGCCTGTCGTACTCCTCGCGCGCCGAAAGGCTCTCCTCCCCCACGACCTTCAAGAGATACAACAGTTTCTCCTCCCTGGCGCGGTTTTCTATAAGCTGAATCTTGTATTTTGCGTCCGGCACATTCGCATTGGACGGGAAATCGCACACGACTTTTGTGTAAAGCGATTTTGCGGAATCAAAATTGTATTCGTCGAAAAAAGACTCAGCCATGAAATATAGAGCATTCGCATACAAAAAACTGCCCGGATTCTTCCTGCAAAATTCCCACAGATACATGACGGCCCGTTCGTTGCGCCCCTGCTGATGCAGAAGTTTTCCGTTCTGGTACAGAACATACGGAAAATACGCGCTGGACGAAAACGAATCAATGAAACGCTCGCAGTCGTCCTGGGCCGCCTGCACGTCGCCAAGCTGGACTTCAGAGCGGATAAGCATGTAGAACGCCTCGTCGGAAAGCATTTTGAGCGACTGCGCCTTCTTGAAGAAAAGCACGGCCGACTCCCATTCGCACCTTCCGTACGCGCCGCACCCTAACGAGAGCGCATCCTCCGCGCCAGCAAAAAAGAGCGCGAACAAGCAGAAAAGAGATACAAAGAATATTTTCTTTCTCCCCCACAATCCTTCCACTCGAAATCCCCGCTAAAAAAGGCAGAGCCTGAAACGACAATATCAGCCCCCGAGTCGACGACGGAAGAAACAGTGCCGTTGTTCACGCCGCCATCGACGGAAATGAGGAAGTCCAAGCCGCGCCCGCTCCGAATGCGCGAAAGCTCCCTGACTTTCTCAAGGCACGATGGAATGAGCTTTTGCCCGCCGAAGCCGGGATTGACGGTCATGACAAGCACGAGGTCAACAACGCCCAAAAGCTCCGACAAAAGCGAGACAGGCGTTGACGGAACAATGGAAACGCCGGCCTTCTTCCCCAAGTCCTTGATGTGGTGCGCAAGACGGTCCGCATGAACAGTAGACTCCAAATGGAATGTAATCATGTCCGCGCCCGCCTGGGCAAAAGAATCGACCATGGACTCAGGTTTTTCAACCATGAGATGCACGTCGAACGGCAGCGCGGTGTGCGGCCGGAGGGACTTGACGACAGGCTGCCCGTAGCTTATCTGCGGGACGAACTGCCCGTCCATGACATCGATATGGACGATGCCCGCCGGAGAGGACTCTATCTTCTTCAATGCAGATGACAAATCAAAAAAATCCGCCGAAAGCAACGACGGGGCCAGTACAACTTTTTTCATTATTACGCGTTCCAATGCAAAAGATATTATCAAACAATAGAAGATTTGTAAACTGTTTTTTCTCATTAAAACTATATTTTTTATCGTGAGTTTTTATAGTAAAACCTATTCTAAAACAGAGGTAAAATCACAAAATCAACAAACCCAACTTATTTTTGCAGAATTTTACAAAAATCGTCACAAAACATATTGACATTATTTTATAAAAACAGTATAAATCTTACCCCATTTTTACAAAAATCACAGCTTTTCTTGACTAAAAATCCCATTTTGGTATAATTAAAATGAACGATATGGATATTCAAACAGACGAAGATTTGTCAGAAGCATATTCCATTCTTGAAAAAGGCGATGTGGAAGGCGCAAAGACCATTCTGGGGAGAATTTTCGAGGCGCAGCTTCAGGGACGCAAGAAAAACCTGCAGGCGCAGGAGATTCGCTTTGCGATTTGGTGCTGTTCGTTTTGGAAAAATCCGCTGAACAGTTTCCCTGGAAAGGAAAACATAGAACGCGGGGACAGTATCTTTAATCAATGGAAGTTGTTTTTAGATTCAAAGGATGCGCGGGAGGGGAAAGTTTTCACGAAGGCTTTCTTCGCCGTTCAGAAAGGTGTATTTTCAAAAGCACTGGATGCCTTTTCTTTTTCCGATGTTGAAGGCAGCCCGTTCCAAAAATCCGAAACGCTCAGAAAGCAGGGAATGTGCCTGAAAAAGCTCGGCGAATACGAAGAAGCCATCCGGCTTTTGTCAGAAGCAAACACGCTCACCCCGTCCTCTGCTCCTGTACTTGCCGAGATGGCGGACTGTTTCGCGCTTTTGGGCGAGGAGAAAAAAGCAAAGGTGCTGTTCCGGGAGGCATTTTTCATCGATGCCGCAAAAATCGACATCGACTTTCTCGATTCGGAGCTTATACACTGCCTCATAAGGCAGGCAAGGGACAGCGGCAAATCGGGGAACACCCTTCTTGAATGGATTCCTGTTTACGGAGTGCTCTACGGCGTATTCAACGTAAAGCGGGAACTTTCCATAACAGAGGTTTCGCGGCTCAAGCAGCAGATTTTCGACAAGGAGAACGAACTCAAGAATCCTTCGAACTATTCGGCTGCGTTGGTTCCGCGTCTCATCAACATGTATTTTTGGCTTATCGATCATTACACGAGATCCGGATACAGGCTTGGCATAGACGAATGCTTAATTCAAATCCGGGTGCATGATGAGAATGTATACAAAATGTATACGGGCACAAAATAGAACAGAAAACCACGGAAATAAGGAGAACTTATGTCAGAAGAACTTGTACAGTTGGTTCAGAACAAACTCAAAGAAGACACATGGACACGTGTTGGAATCAGCAACTACACAAAGAACAATCTTATCGAGCTCACCGAGATTGTGGAAAAAGCGCGGGAATCCGGCCAGACGGACGAAGTTAAGGCAATCTGCGACGAACTTCTGTCCCATACACGGGACAGCATCACTGCCCTGTACATTTCCGGAATGCTCGGTCTCAAAAAAGGAAGCCTCGACAACTCAAACCTTGAGGAACTTGTTGATATTTTCTCAAACAACCACAAGCAGGATGTGGTCGTCTATATGTGCGAAACAATCCTCTCCGACGACGCGTCAAACATGTTCGCGCTCCGCACGCTCGCCAAGAGCTACGAGGACGGCGACAAGAAGTGGGAGATTTTCGAGAAAATCGTCAAGCTCGACTTCTCCGAGGCGGAAATCGCAAAGAAGCTCGCCGCACATTACGACGAAATCGGGGACACCGACAAGGCGAACGATTTCTACAAGAAGGCACTTCTCCGCTTCATCAACACGAACAAGCCGAACTCAGTGTCCGAGATGTGGTCAAAGCTCATTGAGCGGGTCCCGGACGACTTCGACTTCTTCATGCTGGCGGAGCGCAAGATTTCAAGCCTCATAGGGAACACGAAGAGCACCGACCTTCTGAGCGAGCTGTACACAAAGCACTACAAGCCCGCCGAGAAGTGGGACACGTCAATCGAAATCATCAAGACAATCCTCACAATGGACCCGTCGTACAGCTGGGCCAGGAGAGAGCTTGCAGAATGTTACGCCAGGAAGTACGCGAACCAGCCGAACGTGCAGGAATACATCCGCGACTCCAACCTCACGTCGAATTTCCGCAACGTCTTTGAGGCAATCAACGACTTTGAGAAGCACATCGCCTTCGACGTGAAGAATTTTGTGTTCCACCGCACATGGGGCGTCGGCGTAATCAAGAAGGTGGAGAACGACACCCTCACCATCAATTTCGGAAAAAAGAACGGCGTGCGCGACATTTCGCTCAAAATGGCGGTGAACGCGCTCCAGCCCCTGGCAAAAGACCACATCTGGGTTCTCAAGGCAACGAACAAGAAGGAAGACCTTGCAAAGAAAGTGAAGGACGACCACATCTGGGCGCTCAAGACAATCATCAAGAGCTTCGGAAACAGCTGCGACTTCAAGAAAATCAAGGCGGAGCTTGTTCCGTCAATCCTCACGGCAGGCGAATGGACAAGCTGGAACGCAAAGGCAAAGAAAACGCTCCAGAGCCTACAGGAAGAGGACTCGTCTTTCGGCGTGAACCCAAACAACATAAACGAGTACACTGTCCGCGAGGGAAAAATCTCGCCGGAGGAGAAGCTTAGCAACGAGTTCAGGGCGCAGAAACAGTTCTATCCAAAAATCGACATCCTCATGAAATTCGTGGAGGACGACTCGACGGACAAGGAGAGCGAGCTTTTCGCCACAATGTTCAGCTATTTCGCCAACTACCTCAAATCATTCAATGCGGTGAACGACCAGGTGGTGGCATCATATCTCGTCGTAACGGACTTGACGAACAGGTTCCAGAACCTTGCGTTCCAGCCGAAATTCACTTTCGCGGAATTGTACGATGAAATAGATTCGCCCAAGGAAATGTACTTGAGCTTCAAGGATTCAAAGAACACGTCACTACGCGACGACTTCCTTGAAAAAATCAAGCTGCTCCCGAACTGGGTTGACGAATACATCAAGCTGTTCCCCACTGCCCTCAAAATCAACATGATTACGTCCCTCATCAACAGCGGGCACGAAAAAGAGGTGCACAAGCTCGTGGCAACGGCTTTCGGCGATTTCCGCGGGTACCGCGACGCAATACTCTTCTTCTTCGAGAAGTGCAGCGACGAGGACTGGTTCAAGAATGCGAACGTGCCTCTCCAGAAGCAGCTCATCGCAATCGTGAACATCATCGCGCACTGCTACCGCGAGATTGACAACCATCTTGACTCCACGGAGAACAAGAAAATCATCAAGAACGCCACGAAGATGCTCTTCGACAAGGACACGAGCGTGTACGCAAACTACATGATGTCATGCGACAAGGAGAACACGCTGCATATGTACCGCATCGTGAACGACATCGTGGAATTCGATTCCGACGTGAAGAGCCGCCTGCGCAACAAGATTCTGGAGAAATATCCGGATGTTCAGTTCACGCAGGACTCGAAGAACGAGAAGAATTCAAACAAGCCGAAGGGAATGCTCGTCACCGCACAGAAACTTTCCGAAAAGCGCGCGCTGGAAGAAAAGATGCAGAACGAGGATTTGCCGAAGATTGCACAGGAAGTTGCATGGGCAAAGGAAAAGGGCGACTTGAAGGAAAACGCCGAGTACATCGCGGCAAAGGAAGCGCAGCACAAGCTGAGCGTGGACTTGAAGAGACTCCAGGAGGAGCTTGGCCGCGCCACCGTGTTCGACCCCACGACGGCCACCGCTTCGTTCATTTCCTTCGGAACGGAAGTCAACCTGCTCAACAAGGATTCCGGCAAGGAAGAGAAATACACGATTCTCGGCCCGTGGGAGTCGGATCCCGAAAACGGCGTCATCTCCTATATGTCCCCGTTCGGAAACGCGCTTCTTGACCGCAAGGTTGGAGAGGAGTTCTCGTTCAAGATTGGCGACAACAAGACATCATACGAAGTAAAAGAAATCAAAATCACGAAGTTCTAAAAAGAGCTTCAAGAACACAAAAAGGGCTGCCAGAAAAGCGGGCAGCCCTTTTTTTTGCGACAAAAGCCGATGAATCACAACGGCATGAACACGCACTCAAGGTTCGGCAAATCGATTTTTCCCGCCTTCACGCGGATTGTTTCGTTCAGCGCACATTTTGTTCCGGCGATGAGCGTCTCCATCCCAATCTCCGGAATGCAAAAGATCGAGGTCTTTCCCTGTATCTCCACGCACACAGCCTCCCCCGTCCATTCCGGGTTCTGCAGAAGGTACACGAGAGTCCAATGCCTGTTGGAGTTCCGCTCCGCCTTTTTTGCGGCCATGGCGGCAGCATCCCCCGCGCCCATGCGCATGAGCATATCGTCCTTGTCGATGAGCTTTTTTCCGTCAAGGAACGCCCTGAGCTGCTCGTGGGAGATGAGATCCCCGTAGCGGCGGAGGGGGGACGTGACCTGAGAGTACATTCCAACGCCAAGCCCCGAGTGGACGCTGGGCGTGACCGACACGTTCCGCCGTCTCATGCACTTCCTGAGCCTGAACTGACCAGCCATCCCCTCGGGAAGCTCCTTCGGGATTTCAGGCGATTCCTGGGAAATGAACGGGAAAGGAATGTTGTTCTTGAACGCGAACCTGGCCGCCCCCTCCCCCGCCAGAACCATCGCCTCGCGAACGACAGCCGCGCTTTCAGGGTGCGGGACTCCGCCAATCGACACGCGCTTTGTCTCGCCGTCCACTGTGATGTGCACTTCTGGAAGCTGTATGTTCACCGCCCCCCTTTCGCACCGGCGGCGGAAATTGCGCTGGGCAATGCTGAAAAGAGGCGCCAGTTCCCTAGAATCGCGAAGCTCGTCAGCCTGTCCGTATGTGAGCCGCTTCACATTCACGAGGGTTTTCATGACATCGCAGGAGACAATGTCCCCGTTGTCGTCCAATTTCATCTTGAAACTCAGGGCGCGGCTCGGATTCTTGAGGCCCAGCGCGTATTCTTCCAGGGAATCCTCCGAAAGCATTCGGCTTGCCCCCTCCGGAATATATAGGGTTGCCCCACGCGCCCGCGCACTTTTGTCTATGGAGCTTTCCGGCCGCACAAAACTTGCCGGGTCCGCAATGTGGACCCACAAATATTCCCCGTCAAAGGCAATCGCATCGTCAGGGTCGCCGGACCATTCATTGTCGATTGCATACGCTTCTCCAGCAACAAGAAACCTCTCCTCGTCGGGAGGAAGCCCCAGAGACTCGCTCGCGCTTTTCATGCTCAGCCCCCAGCGGATTGGGTACGGGTTCCGCGTGATTTCCCACATGCCGCACTCAAGGAGAAGCTTGTGCGCCTTCTCGGGTGTCTCAGAAATCTTCAGGTCGCGCATAGTCCGGCTCTTGTCCGTCTTTCCCAGCGCAAGAGCCTCAACGTCGCCCATGAACTTGGCATCGTCAGGCAGCTTGAGCTTTCTCGCGCGGACACGCGCAATGAACTCCCCGCGGATTTCGTCCGCATTGTCCTTCTCGAACGCTTTTTTCTTGAGCAACTCGATTTCTTCATTCGTCCGCGGAACAAAAAATATGCCCCCGCCATCGATTTTCTCCGCGAACTGGAACGATGCCTTGAGCGCGGAGTAAACGCCCCAGCACTCGTCGCTGTTCATACCACCGCGCAAAAGCTCCACCATCTCGGCGAACGCGACGGGCTTTTCCCGAGAGGACACGTCGTCCGCCAAAAGCTCATGCAGCTCGGCAATCTGGGTCTGGACCTCAGAGCCGTCCTTGAGCGCGTCGTCGCAGAACGAAAGAAGCCGCTGGATTTTCTCGGCGGAGGACGAGCCTCCGTCAGCGCACAAAACAATCACGTCCTTCTCCCGGACTTTCTGCTCGCCATAGACAGCCTTCTTGCCAGAGGCGGTGGCGCGGCTTTGGCAATAGTAGAGAATAAATTTGTCGCCGTCGATTTCCTTTACAACGGCGGGAAACGTCTTATACAAAACGATTGAATTTTTTTTCAGCATGATGATATTTTACCCGATTGCGCCAAGAGGTTAAAGATTTTCCCTGCAATCAAAAGCATGAATCCAATGCAGTTTTTCAAAAGAAAAGATGACATACCGCAAAAAACAGGGCAAACGCATTATAGATTCTGCAAGGCGTAAAGCAGACATTTTTCGTTTTTTGAACAGAGAGTCTGTTTGTTGCCTATTGTAAGATTCTTCTTTTTTGTTGCAACAGGCAAATCCAATCCCTTTAGTAGGTTCATAA
>JAFPYB010000151.1 GCA_017412405.1 Treponema sp.
AACTCGGGCGTTTCCTCCTCTACTTCTTCCTCGCTGTCCGCGCTCGGCTCTGCCGCCTTGTCATGCGCTGGCGGAACATTGCCACTGGATGCGTCCTCTTCCTCAACCTCTTCTTCTTCGCTGGGGGTCTTTTCCGTCACTGGCGCATAGGGTTTTGCTTCGGCAGGGGTTGCTCCGTCTTCCTCAAATACCGGTGTTTCCTCTTCAACTTCCTCGGCCGGCTCCTCGTCGAACTCGGGCGTTTCCTCCTCTACCTCAGGCTCCTCGTAGTCCGCATAAACATTCTCCTCCTCAACAAGCGGTTCTTCCATCACAGTTTCTTCCGCTGGCGTGGCAGGAACATAGTAATATCGTGGAGTCGTGGTCGTTGGAGTCGATGATGGCGCATAGGAGCTTACGCCAGACGTAGATTCCGCAGAAGTATCCGATGACGGCGGTGGATATGAAACTGGATCCGACGTGCTTGGAACAAGGAGAATTTTCTGCAATGTTTTTGTGTCGGTCGTCTCGGTAAAATCAGGCGGAAGCTCCTCTTCGACAGGAGGCAAATATTCATCTTCAGGAATTTTCTCTTCGGACGGAACAAGGACAACAGGTTGCTTTGTACTGCCAGTCGCAAGCGACGGGTCATTTTCAAGGGACGTGTCCTCAACAGGGACCACAGTCACAGGCTCGTTGCTTTTTGGCGTGGGAAGAGTCTCAATCAACCCAGAAGCTCCGCTATCTGCCAAAGCCGATTTTGATGCGGCTGCTTTTTCGGCATTGTATTCGGTCAAAACCGCATTTCCCACGGAAGCCGTCTCCAAATCTCCGCCCCGGCGCGAGAGATTCACACCCAACAGCTCGCTTCCAGTAATGCCAAGATGTTCGGCAGCCTCGGGCGAAAGGAGAAGCAAAACATCATCCAACGGGTTTAGGATGCCGAGGACGAGGACATTCACCGATGAGCCATTCGCCGGATTCGTCACATTCAGCCTGTCGCCAGGCAAATATCCCACGGCGCGGGCGAACAAACCGCTGGGCATGGAACCGCTTTCCGCCACGGAAACTTTTCCCACAAGCGACACGTCCACTGCCGAAAAAGCAAAGGATGATGCAAAAAGCATCAGCACAAAAATCAATACTTTCCTCATAATGACGCTCCTCCCTGCCCCATCGCCTACTTTTTCAGCTGAGAACTGGCATTTTTCGCCATCAACGCCGCAAACTGGGAAATGGCGGCTTCGTTATTGTTGTCGAAAACTTTCTTTGCCGGCGTTCCAGAGCCGCTTTTGATTACCTGCCCGCTCTCGGTGTAATATATTTTCCATTCGACTTTCTCAATATTCTCAAGAAGCGGTGCATTCGGGTTCGTGGAATTGGCGATTCTGAAAAAAAGCTCAAAGCGCACAAGGTATTCCATTCCGCCATCGTAGTTTTCGATTAGGGCGGCCCCCAACGCGCCACGATTTTCAGATTCCGTTGAGTTTATCCAAATTGGCGAATTGGAAACTATGTTCCCCTCATAAAAATAATAGTCGATAACGCCTTGCTCAAAGACACGGGTTGCGTCCCATACCTTCTCCTGTCCTGGAAGATTCTGAATCACCTGGACTGAAATTGACTTTGCGCTTGCAGAGCCAACAAAAATCGACATTAATAGAACTGAAAGTGCCCACCGTTTTTTCATATGTAAATCCCCAAAAAAAATTTCTAATTTATTAATTTGAGGCAGTTTAAAAAGTAACAGACTTTTTAAACTTGCTCATTTCTATATCGGAATTCCCAAAAAAAAGTTAATATACATAATCGGTCTGACTAGGAAACTTTTGTTTCCTACCTCGTCCTGCGTGGTTTTTCCAGAATACCAATTTCCATGCTCCGAGAACTGTCTGTTCCCGAGCGACTACTATTTTATAGAAGAATATGAAAAGGAGCTTTCTAAAAAGTATGAAAAAAACACGATTCATCACACGCGCGTTGGCCGCTTCGGCACTGGCGCTGGTGCTTGGGCTTTCCTCGTGCCACCGCGCCGATTCAGGCGTATTCCAGGCAAAGAGCGCCTACAGTTACAAGAAAAACGCAAAAATCGGCGGATTTGTCCTTCAGGGAATATACGATTACATTGGAGAGACAAAAATCGTCCTGTTCCAGCACAAAAAAACAGGTGCCACAGTGCTGCACATAGCGAACGACGATGTTCAGCGCGGCTTTGCCATAGGCTACAGGACATTCGCAAAGGACAACAAGGGCATTCCCCATGTATTTGAGCATGCGACGCTGGCTGGAAGCGAAAAATACCCCAGCTCAAACCTGTTCTTCCAGATGATGGAGCAGACGTACAGCACATATGTGAACGCGGCAACCGCCCAGTTTTTCACCTACTACCCATCTGCATCTCTTTCAGAAGAGCAGCTCATGGCGAATTTTGACGTGTACCTGAACGGGCTTAAAAACCCGGTGGTCATGAAGGACGAGCGGGCCATGAGCCGCGAGGCATACCGATACGTCCTTGAAAACGAAGGCGACGAGCTTACGGCAACTGGCGCGGTCTACAGCGAGATGAAAGGCCGAGAGACCATAAACGAGCTTGGTTTCGTCTACACAAAGCAGTTCATGTACCCAAACAGCGTGTCAAGTTTCCGCACAGGAGGAAATCCCGAGGACGTGCTTAAAATCACATGGCAGGAATTGAAGGATTTCCACGATACATATTACCACCCGTCAAATATGCTCTGTACTTTCTACGGAAAACTCGATATTGCAAAATTTCTACAGATGTTGGAAACCGAATACTTGTCCGATTTTGACAAAAAAGAAATCAAGCTGACAGATGACTTGTACGAACCATGGACTGGATTCCGAGAAAAAACCTTCGACTTTCCAGCCACGGAGGACTCCGAGACGAACAACAAATCAATCGTCAACTACTCCCTGCGGATTGACGGCGTGAGCGACCACGACTCTGAAATCATCGGCGCGCTTCTGGGAATGACATTTTCCAAGGACTCAAGCTGGATTCGCACCGAGCTGAGAAAAAAGCTCCCAGGGGCGCGGATGGGATTTTATTACACAAACTTGGATTTGTATCCTTACATGAACTTTTCGTTCAGCAACGTGAACGAATCCGACAAGGATTTTCTCAGGGAGCTTTGCGACCAAGCGTTGGAGCGTGTTTCCCAGGAAGGCATAAGCAAGACAATTTTTGAAGAATGTGAATTGCAGCAGAGATTCGACTTGATTTTTGAGAACGAAGACTCCGAACCTGTAACAAAGATGAGAAACTTCCTGTACGCATGGAGCGTTTCTGGCAACCCTTTGAAAATGCTGGAATACATTCAGGCAATTTTTGAAATAGGAAAATACGAGGGAACAACGCTCGTGCAGGATTTTTTGAAAACGAAGGCTATTGCCTCCCCGCAAAAATCCCTAGTCGTCATTCGCCCAGTGAAAGGACTTGCGGAGAAAAAATCTCTTGAAGAGAAAAAGTTTTTCGCCGACAGAAAAAACTCCATGACAAAAGATGAAATTTCTGCTCTTGTAGCGTATACAAAAGACTTCCAGACATGGAGCGAAGAGAATGAAAAAATAAATCTCATCGACAAGGTAAAAGCTGTTTCCGTGCAGGATTTGCCGGAAGAGGCGGACGAAGTTGTTCCCACGGACATGACCGACAATGGAATCAGAGTCATAACAGCTGACATCGGAGAAACGGATTATTTCAATGCAGCAGTCTATCTTGACGCTTCCACTGTTCCTCAAGATGCCATCCACGACTTTATACTATATGCAAAGCTACTAGAATCCCTCCCAACAAAATCCTATACACTGGAAGAGCTGGAAAATAAACTCTACACAACTGTATACTCATCATTTGAGGGAGCAACATCAATCGCATACAAGGACAGCGGCTACAATCCGTATTTCCTGCTCTCGTTCACCACATTGAACGAAAAATCCTCCGATGCGTGGAAACTTTTGGAGGAAATCATTTTTAACACTGATTTTTCGGACTACAATCTTATAAGGAGCGTTGCTGGCCGTCTTGCAAACTCACGCAAGCAGAGTCTTCTCTCTAATCCAAGCGGACTAGGCTACACACTGGCGGCAATTGCAAGCGAGAACAACGACACGCTGTACAACTACTACGGCTTGAATTTTGGGCTTCTCTCCTACTACGAGAAAGTGTCCGCGCTGGAAGATGCCGAAATGCCAAAGCTCGTGGAACGGCTCAAAGCCGCCCAAAAACTCATCCTCAACAAAAACGGCATGGTGTTCACCTGTGCAAGCAGCAAGTCAAGCATCGAAAAGAACATCTCCCTCATGAAGGACTTTGCCGCGAACCTTTCCGCCGAAAAGCTGGAAAAACAGCGGTACGTCTTTGAGCCACTCCCCAAGAACATTGCGGCGGCGGTCACGGTGAACGCAGCGTTCAATTATTCCATGATCTCGCGGGAAACGGCGGGAAACTACGAAGTGAAAGGCGATATGTACCCGCTCACAAGCCTTATAGGCGACAAGTTCATGATTCCGACGCTCCGCTTCAAGCTCGGCTCTTACGGCGCGTACACGGGCATAAATATGGACGGCATCTATGAGGCGACATACCGCGACCCGAACGTGAAGCCCTCGTTCGACTTCTTTAGGACAATCCCGGAGCTGTTGCGAAGCGTGGAACTGACGCAGGACGATTTGGACGGCTACATCACGTCGGTCTACTCATCGCTTGCAACGCCCGTTCCAAAGCGCGACCTTGCGTCATCCGCATTCTCATCCATTCTGAGCCACACCTACGAGCAGGGTAAAAAAGTGCGCATCATGAAGGAAACGAAGCAGTTCAGCAAGGAGTCGCTCGCAGAATACGCGCGGCTGTACGAAACGCTGAACGAACACGCGGTGAACGTGACGGTGGCAAACATGCAGACGATAAACGAAAACCGCGAGCTGTACGACATGGTAATCACCGATTTGCTGAAATAGCACTTTTGTCAAGCGCAAACTCGCCCAAGCCACGGAATTTAGTTTTTGTGTCATTGCCGCACTTGATGCGGCAATCTCTTGTATTGTAATTAAATGGATTTTCGGGTCAAGATGGCATGATATAAACGTTTGGTAAAATGTGGTACTCTGATTCGACGGAATCAGAGAGTCGGCGGAAGGTTCTCGCGGGCAGTGAAGAAGGCTCTGCTGAAAACAGACCCTTACTTCGAGGTCAAGATTAACCAAAACCGACCGCCGTACGCCATAATGCAGCATGGGGACGTTTCCCCATGACTGCGGATATGCGGCAGTAGCAGGTGCGTGCTGCCACACACGGTACACCACTACCAGCGTTAACTCCTGATTCCATTTTATCATAAAAGGGGAATGAAATGGAACAGAAAAGATTTGTGGGAATCGATCTTGGAAAAAGGACTTATGAAATCAAGATTATTGAATCAGATGGAAAAGTTAGCGGAACAAACGGATTGACAAATCCAGCGGGGAGAAAAACTTTATATAAGAAACTGTGCTGTACTGACAGAGTTGCTATCGAAGTTTGTTCTCTTGCCATGGTAATGGCAAAAGAAATACAGAACGAAGTTGGCTGTGAAGTAGTTCTACTGAATCCAAGCCAGATAGCGCTTATCTATCGTTCCGTTAAGAAAAATGATAAGGAAGATGCCCTGAAGCTTGCAAGGCTTGTTCAGAAGTTCACAAATGAAGAGTTGCCAAAAATTGAATTACCGACTGAGCACGAGGAGAATCTAAGACAGATACTG
>JAFPYB010000152.1 GCA_017412405.1 Treponema sp.
CTTGACCGGCAAAATACCCTCGATTTTTCCAGAATCAATGTCAAGGAAGATGTTTCCGTTCTTCTCACGCTGATATTTTCCAGTGACAATAGTTCCGATTCTGTTCTTGTACTCGTCGTAGAGCGTGTTCTTGAAACTCTCGCGCAATCCTTGATGCGCAAGCTGCTTTCCGATTGTGATTGCAGACCGCTCGAATTCCTTCACCTCAACGCGGATGTCAATCTCGTCCCCGATTTCGCAGTCCTCCGTGAGCGTCTTTGCCTTGCCCAGAGAAATCTCCGTCGCAGGATCCCACACATCGTCAAGCTCCGGATGCTCTGGGTCCCACTCGCCGTCAACAATCGTCTTCCGTGAGAACACAGAAACGCCGGACATGTCGTCCTCGAATTTGACGATACAATTATCAACAGTGCCGTATTTTCTTTTGTATGCAGATTTGAGGGCTTCTTCGATAGTCGTCTTCAAAGAATCAATGGAAACTCCCCGTTCGACAAGCTCTCTGATGGCCTCCCCCATCATCGGTTTCGGCTCTTCAACAGTCTTTCTTTTCGCAGCCATTTTTTAATGAACTCCTTACAAATGAATAAATTTAGCTTTAGCAATATTTTCCAGGGAAACAGTTTTCGTCTCCTCCGATTCTTCCAGCTTCAACACCACCGATTTTTCATCCGCGCTCACAAGAACGCCTCCAACCCAATCGGTCTTCTCCTTGTCCCACACTCGGATTTTCCGTCCGACGAAGAACGGGAACTCCGCCGCATTCTTTATGTTGCGCTCCATCCCCGGGGAAGAAAGCTCCATGGAAATGTCGTCCGTCCCCAGAAGCTCCTCCAGCCTTTCAAGAAGCTGGCGATGGACACGCGCACAATCGTTCACGCTTATGTTCTCGCCGGGGTTCTTGCACGCAACGACGGACTGGACCTGAACCACCCCCTTCTGAGGCGTGATTTTCAGCTCGACAAGGTAGTAGCCCATGCCGTCCACCAACTTTGAGCACTCATCATAGTGCTGAAACGAATGTAAAGGTATATATTCCATAATTTTTTGCAATAAAAAAGGACTCGTTTGAACGAGTCCTTTTAATAGTTTATATTAAAAAGTACAAGTAAATACTATCGGTACATTAGATTTTTGTCAATAGCTTTTTTCGATTTTTTCTCTTTTTCTTCGATTTTCCACGAATCGGCAGACAACAATCCTGCGTTATTCAGCGGTAAAAACCGCGAACTTCTCAACGACAAAGAAGAACAGCCCGTCCTTTTACTCAGTCAGCTCATTTTTTTGGAGGGGCAGGTCAGATTATACCAGCAAAGGCTTGATTTTATTGCGCCTAATGTCTTAAATTTGAGGCATGGGTTTTGATTATACATACTTGATTTATGTGCTTCCTGCTGTTCTTTTGAGCATGTGGGCATCGAGCGCGGTAAAAAGCCGCTTTGCCGAATACGACAAGGTTCTCAGCAAGAAAGGTGTCACTGGGGCAGAAGCAGCAAAAATCCTCCTGCGCTCCAACGGAATAACAGATGTGCAAGTCATGCACATATCAGGTTCGCTCACCGACAACTACAATTCAGGGACAAAAACCTTGAGCCTGAGCGATGCAACATACGCCAGCTCTTCGATTGCGGCAGTTGGCGTTGCCGCCCATGAAACCGGGCACGCCATCCAGGACAAAATCGGCTACGGCCCGCTCGTCCTGCGGCACACGCTCGTTCCCGTGGCGAACATAGGCTCGCGCTTCGGCCCGATTCTTGCCATCGCGGGACTTTTGTTCGGTTCCGCCGCCAACTCCGACTTTCTGTCCCTCGGACAGCTCGTGTCGAACATCGGCATTCTTCTGTTCGCAGCCTCCGTGTTCTTCTATCTGGTCACGCTCCCAGTGGAATTCGACGCATCCAGGCGCGCACTCATAATTCTCCGCCAGACAGGTGTTTTTGACGACTCGGAGATTGCAGGCGCAAAAAAAGTCCTTTGGGCGGCCGCAATGACATACGTTGCATCAGCCCTATCGGCCGTAGGCTCGCTCGTGCGCCTAATCGTCCTGACGAACAGGCGCGAAAGACGGTAGGCCAGACAAAAGCACTTTTTGGCAAGGAGAATTGTGATGTGGGACAAAACAATCAAGGCGGTCATTTTCGACATGGACGGCGTGCTTTTGGACACAGAGACTGTGTGCAAGGTGTGCTGGCGCCGCGCCGCCGACGAATATGGAATAAGCGGCATCGACGAGGCGTTCAGACGCTGCATTGGGCAGAACACGGCCGACACCCTCGCGGTGCTCAGGGAGTATTGCGGGGAAAGGCTTTCGCCCGAGGCGTTTTACGCGCGCACAAGCGAGCTGTTCCACGTCGTCGAGCAGGAGCAGGGGCTTTCTCTCATGCCTTTCGTGCGAGAATGCCTTGAATCGCTCAAATCCCGCGCCCTACGCCTTGCCGTAGCTTCATCCACACGATGGGAGAGCGTTTCCAGGCAGCTGAAGGCGGCCGGCATCTTCCATTTTTTTGAGACGATTACGACCGGCGACACGGTGCTGCACTCAAAGCCCGCGCCAGACATCTACCTCAAATCCCTTGAATCCCTGGGACTTTCCGCCGCAGACTGCGTTGCCGTGGAGGACAGCCCGAACGGTGTCCGCGCCGCAACCAGGGCAGGAATCAGGTGCATTATGGTTCCAGACCAAATACAGCCGGACGAAGAAATGAAGCGCACTGCATGGAAAATCGCGGAGAACCTGCAGGAGCTGGTTGAGGAAGCGCATGGTATTTAGCTCCATCACATTCCTGTTTTTCTTTCTGCCTCTTGCCCTACTCCTGTCAATTGCGGCGCGGGGAATTTCCGCAAAGAACAGCGTCCTTCTCGTCCTGAGCCTTTTGTTCTACGCATGGGGGGAGCCTGTCTATGTGCTGCTCATGATTTTTTCCATCGCCGCAAACTATGTCTTGGGAAGGCTCATTGCAAAAAGCAAAAAATCATGGGGGAAAACAACTCTTTTCGCGGCAATCCTGCTCAATTTCGGAAGTTTGTTCTATTTTAAGTACGCGTCATTTGCCCTAAAGCTGCTTTTTCCAATCCTCGCCCATTTCGGCTTTTATCCCCAAACCCCCAGCGTGACGCTTCCCATCGGCATTTCGTTCTACACGTTCCAGATTGTGTCCTATCTGGTGGACGTGTACAAAAATCCGTCCATCGTCCAAAAGAACCCGCTGCATTTGGGTCTGTACATCTCCTTCTTCCCGCAGCTCATAGCAGGTCCCATAGTCCGCTACCATGATGTGAACGAGCAGATTCGGAGCCGCTCGACATCCCTTGGGCAGACCGTTTTGGGCGCAGAACGGTTCATCATCGGGCTTGGGAAAAAAGTCCTTCTTGCGAACGTCTTCGCGCTCTATGCGGACACTGTTCTCAACGCGCCCCTGGAAAGCTACTCGGCAGCGTACGCATGGCTCGGGATGCTCGCCTATTCGCTCCAGATTTTTTTCGATTTCTCAGGTTACTCCGACATGGCGATTGGGCTTGGAAAGCTGTTCGGTTTTGATTTTTGCGAAAATTTCGACTACCCATACGAGGCAAAATCGATTACGGATTTCTGGCGGCGATGGCATATTTCCCTCTCGTCGTGGTTCCGGGAATATGTGTACATTCCGCTGGGCGGGAACAGGAAAGGCTCGTTCAGGACTTGTCTCAACATTTTCGTCGTGTTCCTCGCCACCGGCGTATGGCACGGAGCGGCAATCAATTTCATAGTCTGGGGCGTGGGCCACGGAATTCTTCGGATTCTTGAAAAAATCCTTGCGGAGTCGCGCTTCGCCCGCATTTTCGACCCAAAAAGCCGCCCGATATTGTGTCGGCTCAAAGACATCCTTGCGCGGCTGTACACGCTGGCATCGGTCTACGTCCTTTGGATTTTTTTCAGGAACGGCACAAAATCAAGCCTCCGCCTCATGCACAAAATGATTGATTTCTCGGCGGAGACTGTCACGGACTTGCACATCCAGCTTTTGTACAACGGAAAGGCCGTTTTTGTATTCCTCGTGGGAATCGCCTTTTCGTTCCGCTGGTGGAAAAAGCTTTCCAGCATAAAAGCCGTGCGTCGTCTCAACGAAAAATCGGTGAACAAAGCCACTTTTGCGGCAAAATACACAGCGATAGTATTGATTTTTGTGTTGTCCTTGTCGTGCCTCATGAGCAATTCATACAATCCTTTCATTTATTTTCGGTTCTAGGTGGTTTATGAAATTTGTGCGAATCGTTTTTTTGTCGATTATCAGCCTGCTGATTATTCTCCCGATTTTCCTGTTCGATGCAAAAAACAGTGTCTCCGTCCGCGAGAAAAGGACGCTCGCGCCATTCCCGCGTCTTTTTTCGGAGCAGGGGCTGAACAAAAATTTCTTCAGCGAGATGAACGGCTACCTGGAGGACAGAATCGGGCTGAAATTCCAGTACAAGCAGCTGCACGAAAAGCTCAATGAATACTATCAAGTGGAAAACGATGCGGAAAAATCGGGCTTTGTCGGAAAGGACGGCTGGCTTTTTGCCAACGGAGACCGACTTCTCGAAAACTGGCAGAAAACAAACCGGTACACCGAAGAAGAGCTTTCCTACTACTGCTCAAAAATCGTCAAAATGAGTACATGGTGCAGGAAAAACGGGATTCACTTCATTTTCTACGTTGCGCCGAACAAATACGAGATTTACGGCGAGTTCTACCCCTTCGCACCCCGCCCCGCCGGGGAAACTTTGTGCGAGCAGATTGTCGCGCGGCTAAAGGCCGAGGGCGTTGACGCAATATACCCAAGGGATTTTTTGCTGGAAAAGAAGCGCACGGAACCGTTCCCAATCTACTACGAGCGCGACACGCACTGGAACAAACTCGGCGCATATTACGGCTCCCTTTCCA
>JAFPYB010000153.1 GCA_017412405.1 Treponema sp.
GATGGGCGAAAGGGCGTGTGCCAGGACTACGCCCACCTTTTCATCGCGCTGTGCCGGGAGGCTGGAATCGTAGCCCGCTATGTGTGCGGCATGAGCAAAGGCGAGGGCGCCACCCACGCATGGGCGGAATTCTTCGTCCCAGACGGGGAGTTTCGGGCGGCGAACGGACAGAACGCAAGCGGCACTTGGTACGGAATCGACCCCACGCGGAACAAATTCACCGATGATGACTATGTGATTCTCGCCGTCGGACGCGACTTCTCGGACTGCCAAGTAGACCGCGGCGTTTTCTGCGGCTCGGTTGAGCAGAGACAGACCGTATTTGTAAAAACTGCCGAACTTGCGCCACCAATAGACACGGGGTTGTTCTCGGGACATTCCGTGAGCGGCGGCGCGGATTTGGCGGGACAGCAATAGAAGCCGATTTTCAGCCATTTAGTGGGAGCAGAGAAAAAATCAGCAAAAAAAACGCCAGTGAGTTTTCCCACTGGCGTTTCGTCTTTTTAGTTTCCGCCCTTGCGCGTGTAGGCAGCAAGACCGCCCGCCATGATGATATCGGCTGAGCGTTTTGCAATGTCATTCACGCACTCGATTTCTGTTTTTCCGTTTATGAGAACC
The DNA here is from genome assembly GCA_017412405.1 of Treponema sp. GTDB lineage: Bacteria > Spirochaetota > Spirochaetia > Treponematales > Treponemataceae > Treponema_D. The sequence goes on from JAFPYB010000153.1 coordinate 619, forward strand.
TTGAACGGTGTTCCGTTCTTGAGCGAGCCGTCCAAATCCTTGAGTTCAAGAGTGTCGCCCTGCGCGATTTTGTCATAGTCACTTGGGTTCTTGAACGTCATCGGAATAATTCCGTAGTTGATGAGGTTTGCCTTGTGGATTCGTGCAAAGCTCTTTGTGATAACTGCGCGGACTCCCAAATACATTGGCCCCAGGGCAGCATGCTCACGGCTTGAGCCTTGTCCGTAGTTCTCTCCGCCCACCACACAGCAGTCGACAAATTTGGCATCCTCGCTTCTGGTGTAGAACGTCTCGTCAAGGCGCGTAAGCGTGAACTTGGAGATTTCTGGAATGTTAGAGCGGAGCGGAAGCACCTTTGCGCCAGCCGGCATGATGTCGTCCGTTGAAACATTGTCCTTTGCCTTCAAGCGCACAGGGAGCGAGAGATTGGACTTGTACTCGCGGCACGGCGGACACGGCTTGATGTTCGGGCCACGGAGGATTTCCACATTCTTTGACTCCTCCTCTGAAAGCGGCGGAATGACCATACCGCGGTTCTGAGCGCAGTTCAAGACCATTGGGGCAGACAAGCGCGGGTCGTTTCCGTCGAGCATTGAGATTCTAACACCCGTCTTGTATGCGGGGTCTTCGTAAGAAAGCGTCTCCGCCTCGGTGAACACGCCAGAAACAGCAGCCGCAGCGGCAGTCTCAGGAGAAACAAGATACACATTCGCATCGGCAGTGCCGCTTCTTCCCTTGAAGTTACGGTTGAACGTGCGGAGAGTGACACCTTCCGAGTTCGGCGCGAAGCCCTGACCAAGGCACGGACCACAGGCAGATTCAAGAATACGGAATCCGGCCTCAATCAAATCCTCCAAGATTCCAGCCTTGCTTGCCATAAGAAGAGTAGTGCGGCTTCCAGGCGCGATTCCCGCCTCAACTCCAGGCGCAATGTGTTTTCCCTTTACGATTGCAGCCACACTCTCAAGGTCGTCAAGGGAAGAGTTTGTGCATGAGCCGATGACTACCTGCGTGACTTTCTTTCCGGCAAGATTCTTTACCGTGTCGATTACGTCAGGATTATGGGGGCAAGCCGCAAGCGCATGAAGCTCGTCCAGATTTATTTCGATGATTTTGTCGTACTGTGCGCCATCATCTGCTTTCTGTTCCGTCCAGTCCTTTCCGCGTCCCATGCTCTCAAGGAATTTCTTTGTTTTTTCGTCTGACGGGAAAATAGAACAGGTTGCCCCGAGTTCCGCCCCCATGTTCGTGATGGTAGCGCGCTGTGGAACAGTGAGCGTCGCAACGCCGTCACCAAAATACTCGTAGATTGCACCAGTTCCGCCTTTTACGGTCTCGCGGCGCAAGACTTCAAGAATGATGTCCTTTGCGCCAACACCCTTGCGGAGTTTTCCCGTGAGCTTCACACCGAAAATCTTCGGCATGGGAGTATGGAACGCACCGCCGCCCATGGCAACGGCAACGTCGAGACCGCCAGCACCAATTGCAATCATGCCGATACCGCCGCCAGTAGGCGTGTGGCTGTCAGAACCGAGAAGAGTTTTTCCCGGTTTTCCGAAACATTCCAAATGAACTTGATGGCAGATTCCGTTTCCCGGGCGCGAGAAGTACAGCCCGTATTTTGCAGCCACCGACTGCAGATAGCGGTGGTCGTCCATGTTCTTGAAATCAGTCTGGAGCGTGTTGTGGTCAATATATGAAACAGAAAGCTCTGTCTTGACCCGTGGAATTCCGATTGTCTCAAACTGAAGGTAAGCCATTGTACCTGTGGCATCCTGTGTCAAAGTCTGGTCAATGTGAATTGCTATGTCCTCTCCGCGCGGAATAGGAGTGCCCTTTTTGAAATCAATGTTCGGGCAAGCCTCTGGAACAATATGTTCCTGCAAAAGTTTCTCTGCAAGTGTTAAAGCCATGTCGTACCTCATAAAAAATAAATTCACCCAAAATTATAAGAAAAAAGATTTTTCTTATCAATTCGATTTTAGGATTTTTCAAATCGTTTTTGCAGTTTTCTCATATAGAAGGGAAAATCCCTCTACACCTTGAAAAGATCTATCTGAGTTCCGATTTTTTCTATTGAATTCTTCACTTTATGCGAAATATTTCCAAGCGAAGAACCAGTTTCATCGATTTTCTTTGCTCCGATTGACATCTCCCCCATGCTTTGCTTCATTGCATCCGTGGAGTCCTGCAAAAGCTGCATCTCTTTTGTTATCAAGCTGCTTTTTCCAGCCATTTCCTTTGAGGCGCGCAGAACTTCCCCGGAGCTTTCCGTCATTGTGCGCAATGCGTCTCCAATCTGGCGAGAGCCTGAATTCTGCTCTTCCATAGCGGATTTAATCTGCATAACGAGAGTGTCAGTATCTTTTATTCTGTTTGATACCTGAGAAAACGCTTCGCTTGACTCGGAGCTTGCGGCAACTACTTCTGATATTGAGTCTTTTATTTTTGTAAGCTGCTCACCGATAGTCCGCGACTGAGCCGAAGATGTCTCGGAAAGCTTGCGGATTTCATCGGCAACAACGCTGAACCCACGCCCGGCTTCCCCTGCATGAGCAGCCTCAATTGCCGCATTCATTGCAAGAAGATTCGTCTGCTCTGCAATTGAAGAAATCGTCTGGTTCGCCTCTTGAAGCATATCGGACTGGCTTTCAATTTGCCGAATGCGCTCGTTAACAGACTGCTGCTTGGAAAGTCCAGACTGGGCGTTCATCGCAAGTGCATCGAACGACTCTGCCATTTTGTCAACCGAGCCGTTTACGGAAGAAATAGTTCCAATCATCTCCTCCACGGCTGACGATGCCTGGGATACGCCAGCAGACTGACTTTCAATCATGCGGTCAAGAGACACAATGCTCGCCGAAATGTCGTCCATTGCGTCTGCCGCTTGCTGGACGCTGTCGCTCTGCATGGAAATCTGGGTATGGATGTTTCCGATGTTCGAGATGATTTGCGTGATTGCCGCAGAAGTTTCTTCCGTGCCTGCCGTAAGTTCCGTACCAGCATCGGTAAGCTCGGACTTAGTGCCTTTTATCTCCGAGACGATATGCTGCAACTTGTCGCAGAAATTATCGAAATGAATGACAAGCGCCCCGATTTCATCCCGCGTCAGGAGCTTTACGCGCTTTGTAAGGTCTGCCTCGCCCGTTTCCATTTCCTTGAGCACATTCGTGACATTTGAAATACGCCACATGAGCCAACGCACAAAAAATCCGCTTGCCAAAAGAAGAACAATGCATAGAACAACGACTATAGGCACAACGGCTTGAATCGTCCTGTTCCTGATTGATGTGACCGTATCCATTGATGAAGCTACAAAAACCATCCCGGTAATCGCCGCATCATCGGAAATTAGAGGAAAGTAGATTCCATAATATTCTCTGCCCATAATAGTTGTAGGACCTTTGTATGTGCCACCTGAGCCGAGAACAAAATCAGTTATGGAAGGATTCTTGAGAACAGTGCCGACTATTGACTGACCGTCGCTGTCTTTTATTGTCGTTGAAACGCGCTCGTCTCCGCGGAACACAGTGCATTCCACATTGTAACTTTCTTTCACAGTCTGGATGAGGTCATTGTTCGTAAGGTCGTAGCCGGAAACTATGCATCCCAGAGAAAGGCCGTTCACATAGATTGGCGTTGCGGCAATAATTGCGTAGGGCACATCCCCGAACGCTTCTATGGAATATGCGGGAGAACCGTGTAATGCCTCGCGCACAGAGTATGCTGAAAGAATGTCCGATGATGAATCAAAACCGCAGGCTGCCAGAACAGTTCCATCCCGCGCCACGACAGCAAGAATATCAACAGAAAGCGTTTCGCGTTTTTCTCTGACAAATGTTCCGAGCTTTTTTGTGTCGCGAGCACTGACATAATTCTGGACATCAGCTCTATCGGCAAGAATCGCAGAATGGCTCGTGAGTGAGGACTGCCAGTCGTAGACGGTCATCTCAACACCGTGAGCTGTATAATCAAGCCCTGAATTGGTACTTTTCACAAGCCCGCCGTTGAAAATCGCAAGAGAAATTGCAGAAACGAGAACACAGCTTAAAACAATCGAAAGACCAAAAATAAGCAGTAGCTTTGTTGAAATCTGCATATCGCGCTTCGTCTTTTTTTCCATATTTTTGC
>JAFPYB010000154.1 GCA_017412405.1 Treponema sp.
GAATCAGGCCCAATCATCTTGCGGTCGTTCCTGTGGATTGCAATTGGAATGTGCGGAAACCGCTTTCTGAACGGCACAAGTCCCGCAATGTGGTCAAAATGGCCGTGGGTGAGCGCAATGGCAACAGGCTCAAAGGAATGTTGCTCCATGTAGTCAAACATATCGTCCTCATCGCGGGAAAACGCGCAATTTGCAGGATCAACGACAAGAACCTTGTTTTCTGAAAGAGGAATAAGAAACGTGTTTACGCCAAGAGGACCGGTTTGTACTACATCAATTTTCATAACAATTCACAAAAAAATCAAATATGCCCGAACAAAAAACGACGGGCAGCAAAAAAAATGAACCTGCCTGAAAAACAAGTGCCTATACACATTTTCCAAGCAGGTTTGATAATTTACTGAATATCAGTTGTAGAGCTTGAGCGAGGAGCGCGGGCAGCCAAAATCTCTTCCTCCGTCATCTCAGACTGAGCTTTTGCGAATGCAGCCTGCTCCGCAATTGTGTCCGACGTGGCAGCCGAATAGCTGTCATGAATGCCGCTGGACTCGTTTGAAACTGAAGTTGGGATTGTATCTTCCGCCCCCTCAGCTTCACCGTTGTCGCGCTGGCGTGAGTAGCTCACGCTCAAAGGGCGGCCTCTGTATGAATATCCATTGAGCGCGCTGATTGCCTTGTCGGCATCCTCCTTGAAAAGCTGGACGAACGAATAATTTGCCAACACCCGAATATCGCCAATGCGCTCGCGCTCAACACCACCCACGTTTGTGAACAACCCCACAATATCCCTGGGGAACGTGCGTCTGTTTCTTCCGATTCCGACAAAAACCGTGACAGCCGATGTCGGGTCAATCTGAACACGTGCGCGTGGCTCATGATGCTCGAATGACGGTGCTTCTGATGTCTGTGCCTCGGTCTTTTCATAGCGCGAGTGGCGGAATTCTCCGTGCGACGATTTGTGCGAATTGAAGCGATAAATTGCGCCGCCCGCCTGCTTCAAAAGGTACGCGCTCACATACTTACGAATCATAAGAGGAACGTTTTTCTTGAAAACCTTTACCAATTCCTCATACTCATCAGGACTTGCCTTTACTTTTTCAACAGCGTCCTGAAGGAAAGCAGCAACCTGATCCATGTTCAGTTCATTCTCGTGTCTAACGTAAGCCATAATAATCTCCCATACAAAAAGGCTAAAATCTAAAATAATGTTGCCACAAAGCACGTGCCTGTTTTCTTAAATCCAAACTGATTGATTAACAACGACTCCATGCCCTGCGGAATTGCTGAATCAGCAATGATAAACCATTGAACTCCGCGAGTGTGCAATTCGGAAAAGCAAACTGAAAACAACTCTTTTGCAATTCCAAGCCCGCGATAATTCTGAGCAACAAAGCAAGCAGCAAGAGCAACGGCTTTCTTTGTTGGGGACACACATTCTGAAAATAACAAACAACCAGCAAAATCATCTGACAAAGTGCGGCATACAAAACCGTTCACACCTTCTGAGCGGAAAAAATCAAATCGTCCAAGCCATATGCGGGCCAAAGACGCGCCCAATTCGTCAGGATTATCTTCCAGAATTTCATCTGCTATGGCACTTGCTCCAAGAGCAACACAATCCTTGTCCCTTTCTGGATTGTATGCGTGAAAAGTGAAATCTTCGTACAAGAGGTTTTCTGATTCTTCACTGTCTTCCTCTAATTTTTCAAGACCCCACGACTCACGAAGTGCGTTGTACCATTCCATCAAGCGAAGATGCATTTCTTTTTCTTTGAATTTATAAAATCGCCGCTCAATTTCAGGGTAATTCTTTAGAACAATTTTAAAATTTCTGAACACCCCCCTTCCATTTGCCAAAACAGCCTTCAGTTCCGTTTGGATTTTTTTTGACCTCACGCCATCAGTGAACCGTTCCAGCAGAATAAAACCGTCTTTTGAAGACCAAGACGGAAGCGAACAGATATTCTCTTCATCTGCCGACTCATCAACAGCCGATATGGGGAGGACTGTTTTTGATGAGACATCAAAAACAAATTCGCCCTCCTGATTTTCCATATAGAACAAAATTTCTTTTGCCAGTGAATCAGTCAGTTCAAAAATCATACATTCAATAAAACAGCTGCCTAATTCAATTCAGACCGCTTTGAAACGATTTTTCCAACAAGCCCGTAGGAAAGTGCCTCATCAGCCGTGAGCCAATGGTCTCTGTCACAGTCCGCCCGAACCTGCTCTTCGCTTTTTCCGGTTTCAGCAGCAATCAATTTAATCAATTTGTCTTTTGATTTTGCAATTTCAGCAGCCTGAATGCTCAAATCGGTTGCCACACCACGCGCCACACCGCCAATCAGCGGCTGGTGGATGAGGTAATGGCTGTTTGGAAGCGCAAAACGCCGCTCCTTTGGCACAGAAAGCAGGATGATTGAACCCATGCTTGCGATAAGCCCAGTTCCAATGGTGTACACTGGTGCATTGACGAAGCGAATCATGTCGTAAATGCCAAAGCCAGAATCAATTGAGCCTCCAGGCGAATCGATATAGATGTAAATCGGCTTGTCGCTGTCGGCCTCCAAAAGGAGAAGCTGCTTGATTGTCTTGGCCGTGTTTTCTTCGTTAATCTCGCCACTCAAAATAATCTGGCGCGTCTTGAGGAATTTTTCCGAAAGCGAATCCTGTTTTTCTTCTTTTTTTTCGTCTTTTTCCTCGTTAAGAATCAAACTCATTGTTACTCCAAAAATAGTAGCCCTGTTGGGAAACTTTGCCAGCTTCCTCACAAAACTTGCAGATTTTTAAGATTGGTGTCCGAAAAACTTGCAGAATTTCCGAACACCTCTATTATAAATGAAAAACACCACCTCGACAATGTGACCACAAAAAGTCATAGACTTTTTTTCTTGGCATCGTTCCAAAAGCGGAGCATATCGTCCAAATGATTTTTGTCCATCGGAATGTTTTGGTTGTGCATCGACTCCTCAACGCAACCAAAGCGAGCCTTGAATTTTCTGTTGGCACGCTCAAGGGCAATTTCCGGATCAACGCAAACCCATCTGGCGTAATTCACCACAGCCATGAGCAGGTCGCCGATTTCCTCCTCAAGATGAAGCTGCGCCGCATCAAGTTTTTCGTTGGACGAGCCGACTGAAAACGCCTTGTCCTCAGGCGCACTTTTTGCCGAAGAGACATCATTTTCCGCCTCATAAACTTCCTGAAGCTCCTCGCCCACCTTCGCCTTCACTTGGTCAATCGAAGTCCAATCGAACTGCCTTTTCGCTGCCTTTTTGAGCATTTTGAAGGATTTTTCAAGCACGCTGAAATGTTCAGGCACAGAATCAAGAACAGATGCGGCTGCCCGCCCCTCAACATTCTCCTTGATTTTGTCCCAATTCTCCAGGACTTCCGACGCATCCGCAGGAACACGCTCCATTTGGGACGCGCCCAAGCTCTCGGGAAACACATGGGGATGCCGCCGAATGAGCTTTTCGTTCACCTCGGCAAACACATCATCAACCGAAAAGTCGCCACGTTGCTCGAACATATAGCACATGACGAGCGCATTGAACAACAAATCCCCCAGCTCCTCCTTGGCATGGGCAGCATCGTTCTCCGTTATGGCATCGATTGCCTCGTAACATTCTTCAAGAAGGTCGTGCCGCATGGAAAGAGGAGTTTGGTCTCTGTCCCACGGACAGCCGCCTGGAGCGCGAAGTGTTTTTATGGTTGACAAAAGTTTTTGAAATGAATTTTCCATATCGCTTATTGTAGCAAAAATCTTTTTTTTACAAATCAAATTTCATGATTTATAATAGAGAAGTTAGGAAACTACTAAAATGCTCGCAATTTGCGGATTCTCAAAGCATTTGCAAAACGCGTGGTTTCCAAGCATACCCAACGACAAATCAATTTTTTGGAGGAGCATTATATGGTCGATTACACAGAAGGTTCTGGAAAGCAATATCATACGGGCGTAGGTCCTGGAGACGTGGGCGAATATGTCATCATGCCGGGAGACCCAAAACGGTGCGCAAAAATCGCCGAGCATTTTGAAAACGCAAAGCTCATCGCCGATGTGCGCGAATACGTCACCTACACTGGAACTCTGGAGGGCGTAAAAGTAAGCGTAACGTCCACTGGCATAGGAGGACCTTCCGCATCAATTGCGATTGACGAGCTTTCCAAAGTCGGTGCAAAGACGTTCATCCGCGTTGGAACCTGCGGCGGAATGCAGGAAGAAGTCATGGGCGGAGACTTGGTTATTGCCACAGGAGCCGTGCGCATGGAGGGAACGAGCCGCGAGTTCGCCCCCATCGAATACCCGGCAGTGCCGAATTTGGACGTGACAAATGCCCTTGTCCAAGCAGCAAAAAATCTTGGGGTAACGCATCATGTGGGCGTGGTTCAGTGCAAGGACTCGTTTTTCGGGCAGCACGAGCCAGAAATCATGCCGGTAAGCTATGAGCTTGAGAACAAGTGGAACGCATGGCTTCGCATGGGCTGTCTCGCTTCGGAAATGGAAAGCGCAGCTTTGTTCATCGCAGGCGGATTTTTGCGAGTGCGCGTTGGCTCATGCTTCCTTGTAGTGGCAAACCAGGAACGCGCAAAAAAGGGGTTGTCCAACAAGCAGGCACACGACACGGAAATTGCCATAAAGACAGCAGTGGAAGCTCTCAGAATTCTCATCAAAAACGAGAAAAAATAAATTTCCGCAGCATGGAGCAAGTCTTCATTTTCTGTTTGTAATTTTTTTGCATTTAGGAAATTTTATGATATAATAAAAGTAGGTTTTAAAAGCCAATACTTTGGAACCTATTTTTATTATTCATAGTTTTTTGAGACGCACATTTTTGGAGTATTTGTGAAACGGACAGACTTTCCTAAAATCCATTTTTACGATCAGGATTTTGTTGATATTTACGATAAAACATGGAACATGCTTTCAGGCTCTCTCGTCAATCCCGAAACGAATGAGTTTTCTTCCGATGGTTATTTTGTGTACCCCGGAGAGCCAACAGGATTTCTCACACAAGCAGCGGGAGTTTCTCCAGACACACCGCTTGTGCTAGATCAATTTGAAACGATTTTTTCTTCTTTCTTTTTAGTGTACTCAAACAAAAATTACGAGCCAGAAAAAAATCTCGATTTTTTCTACAAGAAACAGGAAGAAAACGGTGCTATCCGCTGGCGTTATGACTTGCGCACCGGAAAACCGATTCTCGACGAGTCGAACCCAATGGGCGTGGGCATTCCACTGTTCGCTTGGGCAGAGTTCAACCTGTACCACAAGTCAGCAAACAAGCGGCGCGTAAAAGAAAACGTTCCTGTTTTGCAGGCCTATTCCCAGTGGCTCGACGCAACATTCAAAAAAGAAAACGGTTTGTACGCCGCGCCAATATGCAGCACGGGAATGTACAATTCCCCACGAGACGGCGCATATTATTCCGTCGATTTCAACACGGCAATCGCACTGAACTGTCTCAACATGAGTGCCCTCGGCGACATTCTCAACGACAAGGAAATGAGCTTCCAGTTCAAGCGGGCATATTTCAGTCTCAAAACACGAATCAACACAATGATGTGGGACAATGAGACAGGATTCTACCACGACCTTGACGAAAACGAGCAGAAGCTCCCGCAAAAAACAATCGCCGGTTTTTGGCCGCTGCTGGCAGAAATTCCAAATGCGGACAAAGCAGACGCACTCATAGCGCACCTTTCAAACCCAGCCACGTTCGGCACGGAGCATCCGTTCCCATCACTGAGCGCGGACAGCCCGGACTTTGACGAAAATGGCGATGGCTACCGAGGAAGCGTCTATCCTGCATTGAACTTCATGGTCATCAAAGGACTTGAAAAATACCAGCGGTACGATTTGGCGCGGGAATGTGCAATCAGGCACATGTATTTCATTTTGGAGGCTCTTTCTCCAGCAGATGGAAGCAAGGGCGATGTGTACGAAGCATATCTTCCGTGCAAGGAAGGTATCGCCATATCAAAAACGAACGCAAAATTCCCAAGAAAGCGGTATTTGCTCACCATCGGACTTTCCACAATCGCGCTCATGATTGAAAACATCATTGGTCTTGCAATCAGCTTGCCGCGAAAGACGGTTGACTGGATTATTCCAAACCTTGAGATAATGGGAATCGAAAAACTATCGCTCAAGCGGAACCTCATCACCATTTTGAGCAACAAAAGCCCGAGAGGATGGGAAATCCAAATGGAAAGCGAAAAGTTATATTACTTTACCATCAACATCTTGAACCAAAAGAAAAAGACGTTGCCAATTCCTTCGGGAAAATGCTCAATGCTCATCGACAAGATTTAAGGGAAAAGCTGATTACCACCAAAAGCGATTAATCAGCTTTTTCCTGACAAATTGCTTAGAGCGTTGCTCGTCGCAATTTGCTTTTTTTTATTTTTCAGAGGTTGTATTTACGGGAACTCATTTCATAAGCAGGGAATTATCTTGGCTTGATTTTAACGCGCGTGTTTTTTACGAAGCATTGCGAAAATCAAACACAATTTTTGAAAAATTGAATTTTCTTTCAATTGTTTCAACGAACTTGAACGAATTTTTTCAAGTTCGTGTTGCCGCGCTCAGGCACATGGAACAGGAGAATCCCCGCGCCACTGACATTTCGCAAGAATCAATACACAGCATTTTGTCCCAAATCTACGGGAAAAACGGGAGTATGCTGGAAAAACTCTCGCAGGAAATAAACGCGACATTCCCCGCGCTGGAGGACGAGGGTATTTTCTACAAGCAGGCAGCTTTCGATTCAAAAAGCAAAGCCGTGGAGGATTTTTTCAAGCAGTTCCACGGCTATCCAGTGGAAGTATCACGCCTTGAAAACCAAAAAGTATACGCTGGATTTTTCGTTGATGGCGCACCGGTTTTCATCAAGATTCCAAAATACCGAATTTTCTGGCTCGACACGCATCACTTTACGACTGCCGATGATTTGATTCTGAATTTTCCCCGGCATTTTTTCGGCGACAAAAAAATCAGCTTTTCCTTCACGATTTCCGTTGACCGCGATACTGATTTGACTGTCACCGATACGGCAGACAAAGCAGATTTCATCAGGAACATGGAAGAAAGCCTTGAACATCGCCGTTTCTCGCCATCAACACGGATTTTGGTCCACGCCAGAGAGGAGAACAAGACCGCCATCAAGGAAACGCTCGCAAAACACTTTCCCGCAGAACAGATTTTTTTCGTTTCGGGCTTTGTGCATCCAGAATTTTTGATTGGATTAAAAAAAGGTTTTCATCAATACGATTTTTTGAAAAATGAGCAAAAAGAAAATGACACGTTCCCCGACATGATGGTTCGATTCCGCTCGCTCACAAAAAATCACCGTCCGTGCTGTCCTGAAATCGTCACATCGTCCATTCTGTCATACCTGGACAAAAAGGATTTGGTCGTGCATTTTCCATACGAGTCGTATTTTCCAGTGCTCAAATTCATTTCCGATGCGGCGGAAAACGAAAACGTGACAGAAATCAAAATCACGCTATACAGAACGGAACACAACTCGCGCATTGTGAACGAACTAGTTCTTGCCTCGCTCAAGGGGAAGAAAATCACCGTCTTCATGGAAATAAAGGCACGCTTCAACGAGCAGCTGAACATTCAGCTGGGGAAGATTCTTGAGGACGCTGGAATCAAAGTAATTTACAGCCTTGAAAAACTCAAAGTCCACGCAAAAATGGCGCTTGTGGTGGCAAAAAACGCCTGCTACACGAACATGAGCACAGGAAACTACAACTCTGAAACATCATACATCTACAGCGACATTGCGTTGTTCACATCAAAGCCGCAGATTGCGTCCCAAGTTGCCCAGATTTTTGATGCAATCGAAAAAAAGCCCACCACGCTTTCCGACGTGAAGAATTCGTTTTTGGACTTTTACTCCCAAGACAGTGCCGTTTTCACCTCGCCGTTTTTCATCAAGCGAAAAATCATTTCCCTCATACAAGCCGAAGCAAAACATGGCGCGGAAGGCTGCATTGTGGCAAAAATGAACAATCTCGGAGACGAGGACATCATCATGGAGCTTGAAAGAGCCGCGCACAAAGGCGTGAAAATCATGCTGAACGTGCGCGGAATATGCCAGCTGTACGCCCAGGAAAACATCAGAATCATTTCAATCGTGGGAAAATTTCTGGAACATTCGCGGATTTTTTATTTCAAGAACGGTGGAGCCGAAAAGCTCTTTGTCTCAAGCTCCGACTGGCTGCGCAGGAACTTGGACAAAAGACTTGAAATCATGTTCGAGATTTTGGACAGCGAGTGCTTTGAAAAAATCAAGCACATCCTCATGAGCTATTTCAAGGACGAGTCCCATGCCCACGAAATGAGCGAGGACGGCACATGGCTTCCCCCAAAAAACGTGGATGGATTCTGCGCCCAGGACGCGCTCCTTCAAGAAACGCTCACACAATCGTTCCCCTGAACGTGTTTCCGCTCAGGGAATCAAGGCGCACACGCACAAACGAGCCAATCATCTTCGCCTCGCCCTTGAACGCAACGCGCTCATTCTGCTCGGTCTTGCCCAAAAGCTCAGTCTCGTCGTCACGGCTCACAATGTCGGCAAGCACATCAATCGTCTCGCCAATCCGCTTTGACATGACAAGCGTTGTGTGCGCCAGCTGCAAATCGATGACTTTCTGGAGCCGGGCCTTTTTCACGTTTATGTCAATTTGGTTGTCAAAGGACGCAGCCGGCGTTCCCTCCCGAGGATTGTAATAGTACATGAACGCGCTCTCGAATTTTACCTCTTCCATGAGCGTGAGTATTTCTTCAAACTGCGACTCCGTTTCGCCCGGAAACCCCACCATCAAATCGGTGACAAGCTGCGTTTCAGGACAGGCCTCGCGGAGTTTTTTTGCAAGCTCCACAAACTGCTCCCGCGTATTCTTGCGGTTCATGCGGCGCAACACCTCGTTGCTTCCGTGCTGGGCGGCAATGTGGAAGCCTTTGCATATGTGCTTATTTTTCTTGATTACGTCAATCAATTCGTCCGAAAAATCGTTCGGGTTGGACGATTCAAAACGAATCCACCTTATCGACGACTTTGTTTCATCAATATGGTCGCAGATTTTTTGGAGCAGCCCCGGGAAGGTCGTTCCATCCTCCCCCCTATACGCGTTCACGTTTTGCCCCAGCAGCGTGATTTCCTTGACGTTCTGACGCGACAAATAATCGATTTCCTGCAAAATCTTATTCACCTCGCGGCTTTCTTCGCGCCCACGGACGTAGGGAACAATACAGTACGTGCAAAAATTGTTGCATCCGTGCATAATTGGAACAAATGTTGAAAATGCCCCCTGCTCGTATGAGTTCTCGGCAAAAACATAGCTTTTTTCATCTTCGATTTTGAATGGTTTTCGATTTTCCTCGATTGCCTCGATGATTTCTCCGAAGCGATGTTTTCCAAACGTGCCGACAACGTAATCAACCACTGGATTTTCGTCTTTGAGAGTATCCAAAAGTCGTTGCGCCATACAGCCCATAACCACCAGCGTAAGCGGAACAGCCCCATTCTGGTCGGCAAATTCTTTTGCACGGCGCATGGACTCAATCCTGCCAAATTTTGCGTCCTTGTCCATCATTCGGACTTTCTTTACACCCGAGAAATAGCCCAGCCGCCCCAAAATGCGCTGCTCGGCAGTTCCGCGAACAGAACAAGTATTTATGATGACAAGATGCGCCTCTTCAGCACACACGGCTTTTTCCCAGCCACGGGAAATCAAAAGCTGCTCAACGCTGTCACTTTCAGAAATGTTAATCTAGCATCCGTATGTTTCAAAAAAATAAGTCATAATCACCTTTTATGAAAAGCTCCAAAACTTTTTTCCTGTAGAAACAGCCTTATTTTGGCCTATATTTTCTGATAATCATGTACACGTCCGAAAGCTCTTTTCTCACTTTTCGGATTGTCTCAAACGCTTCGCTCCGCTTTTCATAAAGCTCAGACTCGCGAATGATTTGGTTCCGTGCGCCCTCAATCGTGTATTTTTGTTCGTAAATCAAGTATTTGAGCCGATAGACAGTGGCAAGGTCGCGCTCCGTGTACACCCTGCGTCCGCCCGAGTCTTTCTGAGGAGCAAAACTCGGAATGACCGTCTCCCAATACCGAAGCACGTTCGCCTTGACACCCGTTAATTCTTCAATTTCACCGATTTGGTACGTCATCATTCCACTCCCACAGGTTCAAGAAAATGCTGATTAACGCGCCACAAGGAACAAAGTATGCAATCTTCCGCGCAAATCAACATTCCCCCATTAATTTTCAAATCGCTGCTCCCAGCGTTTTCGGCTCGCTTTCATTTCAAGCTCCACAGGGATTTGGTCAAAGCCCAAATCCTTGCGAATTTGGTTTTTCAGATAGGTGACGTAGCTTTCTGGAACATTGTCCGGACTTGTACAAAACAGCCGGAATGAAACTGGGTTCACATTGGTCTGCGTCATGTACCGAATCTTGAAATGAATTGCTTTCGTTGCCGGCGGCGGATAATGGGAAAGCCAATCCTGCAACGCATTGTTCAATGCCGACGTATCGACTTTGCGCGTCAGCTGCTTGTAAAGCTCAATCGCCTTGTTCATCAAATCTTTTATTCCGTCCCCATTCAAGGCGGAAAGAGGAAGAATCGGCGCCCAGTTCATCTGCCCAAACATGATTTTGATGTATTCTTGTGTATTCCTGAGCGTCTTCCGGCTCTGATCCTGCGTATCCCATTTGTTCAAAATGAAAATAATGCCGCGCCCGCGCTCGTAAGCCAGCGAACAGATTTTTTTGTCCTGCTCGGCAAGTCCTTCCTGCGCGTCAATCATCAAAAACACGATGTCGCACTGGTCGAGTGTCTTGATTGCACGGTTCACGGAATAATACTCCACGTTCTCATGGACCTTCTTTTTCCGTCTGATTCCTGCCGTGTCCAGCACCTCAAAATTCCGCCCGCCGTATGAGAAACTTCCTTCCACAACGTCCCGCGTTGTTCCGGCATAATCGCTCACAATTGAATTCTCGGAATGGGTCAATCGATTTGAAAGAGTGGATTTACCCACATTCGGCTTACCCAAAATCGCAATCCGAATGGGCTTGTCCTCCTCCGTTCCTTCCGCAACGGCAGAAAAATCCAAGCCCTCCACGATTTTTTGCGCGAATTCGGTTATGTGGTCTCCGTGGTCAGCAGAGATGAAGAACAGCTCCTTGAATCCGTACTGGAGATAGTTCCAAGACACGTCCTCGCCGGAACCGCCCTCGCACTTGTTCACACCTACAACGACTTTTTCCCAGTACGGGCGCAACAGCTGAATGAACTCCTCGTCCTCGCCCGTTATCTTTCCCGCCTCAAGCAGCAACACGATTTTGTCTGCCCGCCGTATCATGGAAAGGGATTTTTCCACAACAAGCTCGTCCATTTCGGCTTCTTTCGTTCCAATCTCACGGTCGATTTTGTAACCGCCCGTATCAACAAGATGAACCGGCTTTCCCGCAATGAACGCATCGGCCTCAACCGGATCCCGCGTAACGCCAGGTGTTGGATCGACAATGGCAAGCCGGCGGCGCATGAATCGGTTAAAAAGCGTGGACTTTCCCACATTCGGTCTTCCTGCAATCACTACCAGCGGCAAATTGAGATAGAATTTGCTTCTGGTGAACGTAAGCTCGTCCGTGGCGTTTGAGTCAATCTGCCCGAATTCATCGGAATCAACAGTCGCGTCATCTTCCAGCTCAATGTTCTCACGCACTTCATCATCTTCATCCAACTGCTCGGCTGCCACTTCTTTTTGAGGCTTTGGTTTTGAAAAATCTGGTTTCTGTCGTTTTGTTTTCGCCATACGTTATATCCGCGCCAATCCTGCTTTCCGAGCCTCGTCAGCCACAGCTTTTGCCACCGTTTGTGCCACACGCGGGTCGAACGCCGATGGAATAATCATGTCAGGCCCAAGTTCCGAGTCGCTTACAAGGCCAGCAAGTCCCCGGCTTGCGGCAATCTTCATTTCCTCGGTAATTTTGCGCGCACGCGAGTCAAGCGCACCACGGAACAATCCTGGGAACGCGAGAAGATTGTTTATCTGGTTCGGGTAGTCGCTCCGTCCCGTTCCAATTATGTATGCACCTGCCGCCTTAGCCTTCTCGTAAGTGATTTCCGGCTCAGGGTTTGCCATTGCAAACAGAATTGACTTTGGTGCCATAGACTTGACCATTTCCTCGCTCACCAAATTCGGGGCCGAAACACCCACAAAAATGTCCGCGCCAACCATGGCTTCTTTCATCGTCATGCGTTTGTTGTCAGGATTCGTGATTTCTGTCAGTTCCTTCGTCAAAAAATCGTACTTGCCGTAATCGTCCTTTATGACAATACCGTTTATATTGAATCCGTAGATTTTTCCGATACCGAGCTTGTGGAGCATTCTAATGATGGAAGACCCAGCCGCACCCGTTCCAGAAACAACAAGCGTACAATCCTCGGCCTTTTTTCCAGCCACTTTGAGCGCGTTGATGACGGCAGCCGTCACAACAATCGCCGTTCCGTGCTGGTCGTCGTGGAACACAGGAATATCAAGTTCCTTGATTAGCGTGCGCTCAATCTCCACGCACCTCGGCGCGGAAATGTCCTCCATATTGATTCCGCCGAAAGTTGGCGCAATCTGCTTGCAGAACTCAATGATTTTCTGGGGGTCTTTCGTGTCAATGCACAGCGGAACTGCGTCAACGCCCGCAAATTTCTTGAACAAAGCGCATTTTCCCTCCATGACAGGAAGTCCCGCGCTAGGACCAATATCACCCAATCCCAGGACAGCCGTTCCATCCGAGACGACGGCAATAGTGTTCCCCTTCCACGTGTACTTGTACACATCGTCAGGATTTTTATGAATCTGCCGACACGGCTCTGCAACGCCGGGAGTGTATGCAAGCGACAAATCATCGCGTGTCGCAAGATTCATTTTCAGTTCCGTGGAAATTTTGCCTTTCCACTCCCCGTGTTTTTCCAATGCTTTTTCGTAAATTGTTGCCATAATTCTTTCCTAAAAATGCGGTGGTCTTGAAAAATCAAACCACCGCCGTCACTAACGAACGAGAGCCTCGCTCCAATATTCTTGGTTGTAGATGTCGGTAAAGCGGTACATGAGCTTGACGGCTCCAGTTCCCACGTCCACATTGCTGATTTCCATTTTGCTGGTGACTTTCATAGGCTCACCAAGATAGTAGCTATCCTGATACTCGCCCTTGTAGCTGTAGTAGTCGCACAAGAATTCCAGCGTGTCGCCCACCTTTAGCTCCGTCATGTTCTTTGCCACAGTCTGCGTGGCTTTTTCCTGATAGTCGCTCTGTGCGCCGGCAATATAGCCGTGGGGATGCGATGAATCAAACACAATCCACAAGTTCACGCGGTCTTTGTTGAGCATGGCGGGAACGCGCCCAGTCGTAACCGTCTCACCATTGATTTCAGTTGTGTCCATGTGGTAGTACGCCACCGGCTGACCGTTGATTGCAAGCCAGTTTCGGTCTGTGTCCGCCACAAGCTCGCCGTTCTCGCCCCAGCTGAATATGTTGTCCAAGCCCAAGTCAACATAGCCCGTGCCATCGTCATAGAACATATTCAAATCGAGAGCATGAACAAGACTCCATTGCGACTCGGGAAGCGTCATAAGAGCTTTTCCGTCTTTTGATTCTTTCCATGTCAAATTGTTCGGGTCGAACCGGTTCATAGAAATGTACTGGGCAGTATCATCAACTGAAAGTGCGCGGTCGTTCATGAAGCTCGTGTTCCGTCCCGTAAGTCCATCGATAAGGCCGGAGCTTCCGCCGCCCAAGAATGCACCCAAGAGCGAACCGATTGCATCCGCGCTGGAATTTGACGAAGAACCGTCACCAACGAATGCGCCGAGCAAAGAGCCGAGGGGAGACGCGCTTCCTCCGGCCGCCACCTGGCCGCTCACTTCAAGATTGGCAAACTCGCGGATGCACTTCAAGTAGCTGTCGTCCATACCGATTGCCTCGTATGTGTTCGACACTTTGTCAACATAAGATGCGCGCTGATACGGGAAGTAAATTGAAACGCCATATGCGTTCGTCATGTTGGATGACGTGCGGTTGTACTTGACCGCGCCCTTCAATGCCTTGCTCAACGCCGTACCTTCACTGGTGCCCATTTTCTGGCACAAGTCCACAAGGTCAACTTGGTCGATTCGGGAACTTGTCGCAAATTCCCGCGTTCCGTAGCGGGCATCGGAAACAGTCTGATATTCTTTTTTTGAGATGAGATTTGAAATCGATTTTGAGAACGATGCAAGGGGAGACGGAACAGTGTTTGCAAATTCCGCCAAGTCGATGATTGAAAGCGTGGTCTGCTGACCAGGACACCGTTTGTTGCACTGCTCAACAAAATCGTCGATAATTCTTTTTCCAATCTGGAGCGTTGAAATAGAAGTGTCCTTTCCAAGCTCCGTGAGCCAATTCGTATAGAACCAGCCGATTCCAGGCTCCGTTTCCTCCGACGCAATCATGTAGTCGGCATAGTCGTTCAGCATGAGAGCCGTTTCTGCCGTTGCCATGAGACAGGCATCGAATCCGACAAAATCGAATTTGACACCGCCCGCCTTGAGAGCCTTGTTGATTCCAGACAAATCCATTGAGCCTTTGCTGGCAAACTTCTCGTCGTAGCCGTAGCCCGAGACTGAGCCGCCGCCGTGATCCCAGAACACAAGCTCATATCTGTTGGCAGGGTAGTTTTTTGCAGCCCACTTGATGAACACAGAAAGAGTCGCAGGGTCTGTCATGGGCTTGGCACCGTCATTATCAACAAGCCGAGAGATTCCGCCTTTTTTCACCTGATAAATTTGGTTCGATGTATTGCTGATTCCGCTTGTGCGCCAGCTTTTGCAGCCGCCAGTGTACACAATGACGTTCACATTGTCGCCGAAGTCCGCATTCGCCATCTCGGACAAATCGGAGCTTGCCATGCCGTTCTTTGACTCAAGGTCAGTTCCGCACATATAGACCATCATCGTCACTTTGTCGCTGCCGTTTCCTGCAATGGACGTGTATTTGGCGCGAGAGCCTTGCGCAACTGACGTATCAAGTTTTGAGTAGCTTGCGTTCACCGAAGACGAATTTGACGAAGAGCCGTATGCGCTCGCCGCCTGAGATGTGCCGCCCGCAGCTCCGCCCAAGACCGAGCCGAGAATGTTTCCCACTGCCGATGTGGTTGACGACTGGCTCTGGCTCTGTGTTGTAGTGCTTGCAGATTCGCTTCCGCTACCGCCGCCGCCAAACAAAAACTTGAAGGCAAGAATCGCCACAATGACAAGAATACTTCCGCCGCCCATTGCGCGTTTTCCGCCCCCACCGCCTTTGCCGCTGTTTTTTCCCGAATAGCCGTTGGACGAGCCAACAGGTCCCGTTCCCAATCCATCGCCACGCTTATGAACGCCGCTGGAATTGTTTGTCACATGCTTTTCGCGTCCCTCAGGACGATTCTTTTGATCCATAATTGTATGCTCCTAATATTTGTTCTTATGTACGAATTTCAAAAACACGCTTTTCTATTATATCTGATTTCTGTATGAATGACAAAACCAGCCGCAATTTCTATTAGAACTTGGGGATTTCTTTCTTTGTGCGATATTTAAAATCGCTTGCATGAGAATTGGGCAATTTTCCGTCAATACGGTCATTCTCTTTTTGAAGCTGCATTTTTATAAGCTCCTTGAATGCCGTCATCAACCCTTCGCTCTCGCCCCGCCTCTCCACAATCCCAGCCGCTTGGAACTCCTTGATGACATAATAGCACGTTTCTATAGTAGAAACACATTCCTCACTCGGCTCGCGCTTGAACGTAAAAATCGATTTGTAACTTCCTGCAAAACTGAGCTTCGGAAGGCTTGTCACATTCGTGCTGAAGCGAAGCATTTTCTTTGAGCAAAACCATGTGGAATCAATAATAATGGCAAGCACCCGCTTGTTTCCGATTGCTTCCTTAAACCCCGATTTTTCCACATTCCACGCATCCTCACCTGGATAAAGCAAAACCGGAAAATACTGTGGGTCAGAAAGCAATGCGCACAGCCGCTCGTTTTTCGTAAAATCAATACCGACCAAAATCTCCGAATCCAGCAATCCGGCATGTGCAAGCCGCCCCGTTCCAGTCCGCTGCCGCTTTGCTTCCTTTGGGTGCATCAAAAAGACAAATTTTATTCCAGGGTCGAACGGCTCAAAAAATCCACACAGACACGTTTCCTTCGGTCTAAAACAATTGTAGCAAATCTCTCTCATGAACGTAGTTATCAAACAGAATTTATCCAGTGCTTCTCCATCATAAAAAAGGCTGCCCGCTTTCATAAAATCCACGGACAGCCCCCATCAACATATGCGATTTTTCACCGCACTATGAATTTTTCCTCTTGCGCAAGCCCGCAACAGCAGCCGCAGCAATCACAACAAGCACAACAATGATGATTGGAAGAACCTTGCTTCCACCAGACGGCATCTTGAACGCCGGAAGATTGTTGTAATCTGCACCTGCGCCCTTTATTGCGCCTGACGACAGCTTGAACAAATCTCCAAGCTGGAACACACCGTTCTCGTCGCGTGGGATTCTGTTGAACGTCTTGTCAGCATTGTATCCGTTCTGGTACTTTGCAATATCAATGCTCACATAATTTTCTTTTTCCTTCAACACCGTGCCGGAAACATTCGTTGCACCAGCACCGTTGAAGAAGTAGTTTGACGGGTCAGAAACCTGGTCTTTGTTGAACTCGTTCGGCTCCTTGAGATTGTCGCCCTGACCGTTCGCAAAGGAAACAACACCGCTCGTCTTGAACGTTCTCGGATATGCCTCGGCTTTTCCCTTTCCGTACAACGCAACGCCATACGCACCATTGTATGCAGAAATAACATGGTCAAGCTGCAATCCAGGGTTTGAGTTGCAGGTGATTCCGTTCACGCCGTTGCCCCATGTGATTGAGTTCTTGAGGACGTGAGGAACGTTGATTCCGTCACCACCCATCTTGAATCCGTTTCCGTCGCCGTGACCGTTTCCGTCAAGGCGCGTACCGTTCGCGTATGTGATGCAGTTTTCAAGCAACGTAGCACCGATTGGTCCCGTCTCCACTTTTGCGTACAAGTCCCAACCATCGTCAACATTGTGATGTGACACACAGTTTCTGAACACATTGTTGTTTCCAACCGTGAGCTTTGCCGCAAATCCGTCCGCATTGTTCTCGGCCGGGTCAGAGTTTCCGAACGACTCACAACCATAGATGATGTTGTCGTGAGGCCACTTATCGAACGTCTCAGAAGAACGTCCGGCAATCTGCAAGCCCGTGTCTCCGTTCAAGTATGTATCAACCATCTTGATGACGTTGTAGTTTCCGGCAACCTGGAGAGCCTTCACGTTCTCGGGCGAACCAGTAATATCAAAATTCTCGAATGTCCAGTAGCTTCCGTACAAATTGAATGCAGAACCAGATGCT
The DNA here is from genome assembly GCA_017412405.1 of Treponema sp. Classification (GTDB taxonomy): domain Bacteria; phylum Spirochaetota; class Spirochaetia; order Treponematales; family Treponemataceae; genus Treponema_D. The sequence goes on from JAFPYB010000154.1 coordinate 17,486, forward strand.
TTCAAGCCGGACCGGCTGAAATCAAGGACTGCACGAGAGCCTTTGTCAGAGCGGAGCACTTTGCGCGCGCTTGCCGTTCCATCGTTTCCACGCTCAATTGTAAGTCCGCCCATCATCATGTAAGTGCCGGCCATCATTACGATTTCCTGTCCCGGCTTTGCAAAGTTCACCGCCGTAACCAAATCAAGCGGCTTTGCCTTTGAACCGTCACCGAACGCATTGCCCTCAGTTGAGACATAAAGCGTCTTTCCCTTGAATGAACGCGTAGAAACAGAATGAGAATAAGTTACGGACTTGTAGTTCTGCTCATAATCTTTCAGCTCGTAATTGTACTGGGCGATGACCTTTTTGGGTTCAGGTCTCCATCCGTCCTCTGGGTCGAATGTGATGAGCAAATCAGTCAATCCGTTTGATGCAATGCTCAAAGTCTTTTTGTAATCAACATCGGCCTCAACATCATCAGAATCAACAAGCACTTTTCCGTCTTTTGTCTCAACATGGATTTTTCCCTTTGCGTTCGCATGGAACACAAAAGGATAGCTTCCCTTGTAGTATGTGGGCGGACAATCAATGAGCGTTGCAAGCGGAACAAGCTCCGGCGGCTCTTCC
>JAFPYB010000155.1 GCA_017412405.1 Treponema sp.
TTGAGGCTGCAAAGAACGCAATTTTGCAGGGGTTGAATGACGAATTGATTTCAAAAATCACAGGACTTTCTGTGGAGGATGTTGTCAGCTTGCGTATCTCACTCGGCGCAGTGCGATTTTCGCCAAAACCAGTGACAAACCGCCCGAATTGAAGTAAAACTAAAATGGTAGCTGTCCAAAAAGTTCGGTTAGCGGTGTCATTCCGAACTCGTTTCGGAATCTCAATGCTGCAGATGGCGTAGATGCTGAAACTGTCATCCTGAACTTGATTCAGGATCAGCATGACACTTACTTCTAGGACAGCCGCAATATCTATGTTTATGGGAGAAATCTTATGAAAACTATTCAAATGTACAGGCGGGGGTATTCTTAGCACCAACTGGTGCCAGCCGCACCACCGCCCCGCACCCACTCAAAGAGTCACTTTCTCCTTGGACTCCTCAATGCGGATGCTCTGCTTCTTGTCCTTCGTCTCGTTGTAGAAATCGTCCAGGGACTTCACGGCACGGCGCAAAATCCGAATCAAAAGCTCCTTGTTGCGGAACTTGTCCCTGTCGCCGGTGAACGAGCAGATCGGACGAAGGTCATCCAAAAGGGCGCAAAGCTCCCCGCCGTCCATCTCAAGGTTCTTGAGGACCAAAAGCTTCTCAAAATCAGTCTTCTGCGGATTCTCCTCGGGAAGCCAGAGCGGCTCGTAGTTGCGCTCCCCTTCTCTGGCCCCGATGATTTTTATGTCTATGTCCTTGTACGGCTCAAAGCCCGAGAATTTTATAATCTGTTCCGCAAGGTCAATGATTTTTATCGGCTCGCCCATGTCAAGGAGGTACGACCGCCCGTTGGAGCCCACGCCACCCGTCTGGAGGACAAGGGAGCACGCCTCCGGAATCGTCATGAAGAACCGCTCCATGTCCCGATCCGTCACGGTGAGCGGGCCGCCGGTCTGAATCTGCTTCATGAAAAGCGGAAGGATTGAGCCTCGGCTTCCAAGCACATTCCCGAAACGCACGAACATGAAGCTCTGGCTCGCCTTCGCCTTCTTGGCGGAGTCCAGCACGAGCTTTTCCGATAGCATTTTGGAAACGCCGTAGACGCTCACCGGGGACACGGCCTTGTCCGTGGAAATCAGCACGAACCGCCCGACACCGGTCTCCAGAGCCGCGTCAAGGATGTTCTTCGTGCCGAACACATTGTTCTCAATCACCGCCACGGGATTTTCCTCCATCATGGGAACGTGCTTGTAGGCGGCGCAATGGAAAATCACGTCGGTGCGCGTCTTTTCTATGATGTACCTCATGTACTCGCGGTCTTTCAAATCGCCGATTATCGGGACGACAGTGGCCTTCTCGCCCACGCCCTCGTTCTGAAGCACAATAAGCTCGCGGTAAATCTGCACGATGGAATTCTCGCCATGACCAAAAAGATAGAGCCGTTCCGCGCCGCCAGAAAGCAGCTGGCGCGCAAGCTCGCTTCCGATGGAGCCGCCAGCCCCCGTGATGAGGACACGTTTTCCCCGAAGGTATGCAAGGCTCTCGTGGAGCGGGATTATGACAGGCGTGCGCCCAAGAATGTCCAGCGGGTCAATCTCCCGAGTCTGGACAAGGTGCGCCTTTCCGTCAACAATCTGGCTCACGCTGGGAAGAATGCGGATGTGGCTGAACCCAGACACCTTCAAGTTCTCGTATATTTCGCGGATTTTCTCGCCCGGCGCGCTGGGAATGGCTATGATTGCCTCGTCCAGCGGCCCCGAGCGCAGGATTTTTGCAGTGGAGAAAATGGGCCCCAGCACGGGGATTCCGTCAATCTGCGTCCCGATTATGGCCGGGTCGTCGTCAAGGAACGCCGCCACGCGCCCGAACACCTTCTTGCGCTTTATGTCCTCGGCAATCATCTGCCCGGCGAACCCCGCCCCGACTATGTATATGTGTGAATCACTTTTTTGAAGCATTGTTCCATTCTAGCACGTTTGGCGCGGGCTGGGAAAGGGTGCGCCCGCCACCCCCGCAGGCAAAAAAAACTTAATTCTGCCTGCTAAATATAGATAGCTGCACCAGCGAGTTTGCAACGCAAACTCAGTGTGCGTCATTTCGGCGGGCAAAACAAAGGTGAAAGGCGAACGGAACAATTCATCTTTCAATTTTCACCTCTCACCTTTCATCTTGCTAAAAAGCTCTGATTGCGCAAACACCCCAACCAGCACTCCAGCTGTTACCAGTAGCATTCCTGTATGTAGTGCCACAGCCATTTGTGCCAAACCATACAACACTATTGGCGTTGTTGTAGCCGTCCGTTTGGCTTGACGACCAAAAACCAGGGTTTGAAGCTGTGGTGAACTGAGCTTTGCCCAGTGCGGCAAGGGAGTTGTTCACATCTGTCCTTGCCCTAAGAAGCATTGTGAGTTCCGCAAGGCTCGGCATATACCAATCGGATTCATAGTCGGTGTCGGTCACCTGGCTTCCGGCCTTGTCTTTGTAACTGTTCACCCAGTCCCACGCGGGGTATCTGCCGCTTGTGTCCTCGTCGCTCACTGCCGCCGCAAGCCTGCCCCAGTTGCCGCTCCCGTCCACCGTGCCGCTGAACGCGGTGACGTTCTCTGCATTGGCGGCAGTGATATTACCCGATGGTGTGGGGGTGCAGCTTGTGCCATCATTTCCTACGGTGCTTTTGCTTCCATCTGCGACACTAGTTGCCCAGTCCAGCCCTGTCGCTTGGTGTACAAGCCCCACGCCGAGCGTCCTTGCCCCAAGCATGTCGCTTTCGCTTCCCGCGTAGAAGATAACCGCGACAGCCGCCGTCTTCTGCTCTGTCGTGAGCGCAAGGCTCGCGCTGTACGCCTCCGCGCTTCCGTCGTTGAACACGATGTCGCCCACCGCGTCGGGCGTGGCTTTCGTCCCAATCCAGCCGAATTCTGCCGTCACCGTCACGTTCGCGGCTGGCATGGTGAACGTGAACTCGCGCGTCCCTGTGGTGACGGAGGAAACGTTTTCTGTTTCGTCGATTTTGAGCGACTTGAGCCGCGCCGTTCCCTCGGGTGTCGCCGTGAGCGTCACCGTGTCGCCCGCCTTCGCGCTTGTCGCCGCAACGCCGCCGACCTTCGCCGTCACCGTGCCGTTCTCGATTGTGTCGGAAATCTCGATTGAGTAGACCGCCGTCCACTTGGCGTAAATGGTCGTGTTTTTGGTGATTTTCGTGGCAAAGTCGAACGCCGCCGAAAGCCCGCTGTCGGAGAACCACCCCGCGAACTCGTGGCCGCTTTTTGTCGGGTCCGTCGGCTTTGAGGCGGCTTCGCCCTCCGCCACGGTCTGCGCGTCGATTTCGCTTCCGCCGTCCACGCTGAACGTGACCGTGTAGGTGGGAACGCTTGCGTCAATCCACTTGGCGTAAAGTGTGATGTCCTTTGTGATTGCGGTGGAGAAGCTGAACGCGCTCGTCAGCGCGCTGTCGGAGAACCAGCCCGCGAACGTGAATCCGCTCTTTGTGGGGTCTGCGGGCTTCGTGGCGGTCCTGCCGCTTTCCACGCTCTGCGCGTCCACCGCGCTCCCGCCGTTTGTGTTGAACGTGACGGTGCATGTCGCCCCGTCCCCGCTTGACGAGGAGCTGGAGCTGCCCCCGCCAACATAGTCGCTTCCGCCCGAACAGGCGGCGAAAAGAAGGGAAGTCAGGAGAAGGATTAAGCTAAAATCCCCCCCCCACTATACATCTGAATACTTTCATAATTTTCTCCTTACAGATACATTTTAATTTCAGTATACCACAATTCTCGGCATATTGTATATATTCCATACGGATTTGAAGAAAAATCTGCGCTCATCTGTGGGAATCTGTGGATTCTCCGTCAAATTGCTCGCGGGTGGTTAGCCTTCGGCGGCTACGCACGATGAACTCAACCACCATATATCGCCGAGGGAGTGGGCGCGGTAGGGATTGGAGCACCGCCGACAGGCGTTCCGAAGCGAAGCGGAGGAATGGAGCGAAAGCGGAAGTGCGCAAAGCCCGACCCGCCGCAGCGCGGCGGGGACTGCCCATACTATGCCACAAGTTTTGCAAAGCAAAATCTCGTAGAAGTTCGCCGCAGGCGAATCTTCCGAGTTCAGGAAGCGAATCTTCGGTAGACATCTTACTTCACTTCGTTTCGCTCGATGTGACAAGGCAGCTGGGCGGGATTTGCAGGTAGTTAACGTTCCGCAACTTCGCACGACAAGCTTGGTTATTGAGCCTGCTGGAACCACCCCAAGCAATTCGTTCCATAGGTGGTTTCGATAAACTCAACCACCGTAAGCCCTCCCTTTCCCCTTTCACCTTTCCCCTCTCACCTTTCCCCTTATTTACCATTTTACTTTTTTCGATTTCCGATTGATAATAAGAGCTATGGGGATTTTTGACAAAATAAAAAATTTTCTCGGGATTAAAAAACATTCGGAGCACGTCGAACAATATTTTTCTAACTCAAACGTCCGTTCAAGTTTTTGGGTCTCTTCAATAATAATCGTTCTCGAACTGTACATGATATTGAGCGTGGTCCTGAACCAGCTGTTCGGCGCGAACAAGCGGAGCGCGGCATGGCTCGCCATGCACCTTGCGTCGTACACCGTCCTGCTTGCCACGACAATCGTCCTGTTCGTGTTCTCCGCCCTCTACCTGAAGGACAAGCTCAAGTCCCGCATCCCGGGAAAAATCGTCAAGTACATATTCACCGTCGTGGCGATTGCGTTCGGAATCTACATCTCGTTCCTCGACTACAAGAAGGGCGAGCAGTTCATCACGTTCGTGACAATGACAATCCTCGCATACACCTTCATCGTGTTCCGCCCGGTGTTCTCAATCGCGCTCCTGTCCGTGTCGTACATTACGTTCTTCGCGCTGTGCAACACGGTTTTCCCGGCTTCGTACGCCACCAAGGTGAACCTCGCGATAGCGTTCATCGCAATCCTCATGTCTGCAATCCACGCCTACCACCAGAAAATCCGCGAGGCATTCAAGGACGAGCAGCTCCAGCACGCCAACGACATACTCATAAAGCTCTCCATAAGCGACGAAGTGACGGGCATCTCCAACATGAACCACTTCCGGAGCCAGGCGGCCGCAATCATCACGGACAAGACGGTGGACGTGACAAAATACATATTCCTCTTCCTCGACGTGGAGAATTTCAAGAACTACAACGAAAAATACGGCTTCTGGGAGGGAAACACATTCCTCAGGAATTTCGCCGCACTGATTGAGAAGACATTCGACAATGCCGTTACAGCCTACTTCTCCAACGACAACTTCGTCATTTTCACCGAGGACATGGACATACAGAAGAAGCTCAAGATTCTCCACGATTTCATAAAGAAATCGGAGTACGAAATCAAGATGGGGCTGAAAGTTGGCGCATACCGCCCCAGCGACCGCGACACGCCGCCAATCATCGCCTGCGACCACGCGCGGTACGCCTGCTACAGCATCAAGAAGCACTTCAAGAAGGACTACTGCGAGTACGACAAGTCCATGGAATCAGACTTCTACCGAAAGCAGTACATCATCAACAACCTGGACACGGCAATAAAGAACGGCTACATCGAGGTGTACTACCAGCCGCTCATCGACTCGAAGTCCGGCCACCTGTGCGGGCTTGAGGCCCTCGCCCGCTGGAACTCGCCCGAGTACGGCTTCCTCGCCCCCGGCTCGTTCATACAGACGCTGGAGGAGTACCACCAAATCCACAAGCTGGACATGACCATAGTGGAGAACGTGTGCCGGGACATAAAGGAAATCAAGGAATCGGGGCGCAAGGTGATTCCAGTGTCGCTGAACTTCTCAAGGCTCGACTTTGACTTGATAGACCTTGCCGCGGAGGTGGAGAAGACACTTTCCCGCTACCAGGTGGAAAAACGGCACATCCACGTGGAGATTACGGAAAGCGCGCTCGTCGAGAACGACTACCGGCTCAAGGAGGCAATCAAGAAGTTCAGGCTCTCAGGCTACGCGCTCTGGCTGGACGATTTCGGCTCGGGCTACTCCGGCCTGAACGTGCTCAAGGAGTACGACTTCGACATGATGAAGATAGACATGAAGTTCCTGACGAATTTTGCAGGGAACCAAAAGGCAAGGTCAATCCTAAAGAGCATCGTGTCCCTGGCCAACGACCTGGGCATGAGCACGCTCACCGAGGGCGTGGAGACAGACGAGGCGTACCAGTTCCTCCAGTCAATCGGCTGCCAGAATCTGCAGGGCTACCTTTTCGGAAAGCCCATGCCAAAGGCGGAGCTTCTGGCAAAAATCGACGACGGAACGTATGTGCTTTCGGACAAAATCAAGTAGCCGCTAGAGCTGGTAGCCGCGGCTCGTCACAAGCCATTTTTTCCCGCCGCGCTCCACTATTTTCGTCTGGGAATTCCCCACGAACGCAGTGCAGAACATATCAAGCTCCGCCTCCCCCAGTTCCGAAAGCGAGCAGATGCACCTCTCCTCGCCTTCGCGGGCAACGTTCCGAACCCAGCCTGCGGGCGTGTCGTCCGGAAGCGTCTCGCGCAGGATGGACACGGCACGGCGCAGCGTGTCGGGGCGGTTTCTGCTTCTGGGGTTGTAGAGCGCGATGGAAAAATCCCCTGCCACCGCCGCACGAAGCCGCCGCTCAATCTTGTCCTGGGGCGTAAGGAGGTTTGAGAGCGACACGACGCAAAAATCGCCAGTGAGAGGAGAGCCAAGGAGAGCCGCCCCGGAGAGAGCCGCCGTAACGCCGGGCACAATCTCCACCGAAACACCGTCATCATCGCTTCCCAGCTCCAAGACAAGGGACGCCATGCCGTACACCCCCGAGTCGCCCGAGCAGATGAGCGACACGGTTTTTCCGAGGGCAGCCTGCTCCAGCGCATAAAGGCACCGCTCCCGCTCGCCCATCATGCCGTTCTTGAAACATTCCTTCCCCGCAACAAGGCTCTTCACAAGCTCCACATATTTTTCGTAGCCAACAACCAAGTCGGCGCTCTCAATGGCTCTGGCGGCACAAGATGTCATGCAGTCCACGCCCCCGGGCCCGATTCCCACAACAAAAATCTGTTTCATGAAATCTATTCTACCACATTTCCCCGATTCCACAAAGCAAAATCAGCAGACACTTCCTTTGGTTAGCGGAAATTTACACGCGTTATCAAATTCTAAATCGTTCCAAAAACAATGATTTTTTCTTGTTTTTTCAGTCAAAGATGATAAACTTAGTTCAAAGCGAAACATTGAAAATCCGTTCCCGGATTTAGCGATGATTTCCTACCATAACATTATTTTGAAGAGGTATTATTATGGCATACAAAATTGATGCTGGAACATGCGTGAACTGCGGAACTTGTGAGCCCGACTGCCCGGTTGGAGCAATCAGCGAGAACGACGGACACCGCGAAATCGACGCTTCAAAATGCGTCAGCTGCGGAACATGCGCTTCCGAGTGTCCGGCTTCTGCAATCGCATCAGAGTAGATTCAGCAAAGCCACAGCTGGCTGAAACAGTCTTGGCAAGCTGCAATGGAACCGTGTTCCAATGCAGCTTGTTTTTTTTTTTGCATTTTTCCCAACGATGATGTAAACTTTTCGAATGATACAAAAAATCATTCTTGGGTACAAAAACCTTTTCTTCGGCGCGGGAAAGCTCCTCTTGCTTCTTCTCGTATGCACTGCCGCGGGGGCGCTGGTCGTGCTCCCCCTCTGGAAATTCGCCACGGCAAGCCCCAAAGCCTACTCCGTCTTCGTCCTGGCCATCTCGGCGGCAGCCGTCGTTTTCCTCACAGTCCGCAGAATAAGGCGGGCGGGCATTGCATCCTTCGCAAAATCGCTCCTCAAATTCGCCATCGTGGCAGGCGGGCTTTTTTTGTGCATCATCCTCGTCTTTTCAGGAAAGCGTTTTCTCGCGTTACCAATGCTCCTCGCGATGATTTTTTTATACGGACTTGTGGCATTCAAAAAATAAGGTGGTACTATGAAAAACAAACTTATACCTGCAGCATTTTTTCTTTCGTTGCTTGCCGCGTCGCTCGGCGTAAGCCAGGCCGCCTCCCCGGAAGCAACGGCAACGGCACAGACGCAGCCATTCAAATCGGCGGATTTTGAGGAAATCCCGAACCTGCTCCAAATCCACGCGTCACGAAACGCGCCCGAGGAGGAAAAAGCCGCAGCAAAGGCAAGCAACGACATTCTCACAAAATTCGACAACGAAATCCAGGAATCGTCAAAGGCGGCTTTCAGGGGCGAGAGGCCGAAACACAAGTTCTACGTCTACACAGTGAAAAAAGACGATTTGACAGGCGGAAAGGGCTTCGCGCAGATTGCCGCCCACTTGAACCAAAAGCACTCCACGCTCGCCACGCTGAACCGCCTTGAGAACCCCGGCGACATCCGAGCCGGGGACAAGCTCATCGTCTCTGTCGTGCAGGGGCTTTTCCTGCGTGAAAACCCGGCAAACTCCCTTGAGATACTCCTTTCCCAAACATACACAAAGGAGATAACCCAGGAGACTGAGAAAATCACCATCGACGGGAGCACATTCTATTTCCTCCCAAAAATAACCTACGAGACGAGGAGCGGGCCACGCCTCACAGAAGCAAATTTCTACGGAACGATACTTTATTTTTTCCACGACAACGGCATGGTTCTTCCGCTGAACAAGAAGGTCGTCACATCGCCTTTCGGCTACAGGACAAGCCCCATCTCCGGCCAGTGGAAAATGCACAACGGAATCGACCTGGCCTCCCCCATCGGCTCGGAAGTGTTCGCTACAAAATCGGGCACCGTAGCCGAGACGGGCTTCAACAGCGTCTACGGGAACTACATCATCATAAACCACAGCGGGACAAAATCGAGCCTGTACGCGCACCTGTCAAAAATCAATGTGGAAAAGAACGCAAGGGTCTCCACCGGGCAGACAATCGGTCTTGTGGGAACGACGGGCATGAGCACGGGGCCGCACCTGCATTTTGAGATTCACGAGGGCGGGAGTCCAAAAGACCCCACAGCCTACTTGAAGAAATAGGCAAGCCCCACGCCCAAGTTTCCAAACAGAGCCACTTTTCGTAGACTTTTTGATTTTACGCGGATATAATAGATATGCTCGGAGACTGGCTGTGCAAACATCCTGCAATTCCGATTTTTTGGAAATGAACAATTTTTTCACTCGGCTTTCAACATTATTGATTTTTTCTCTCACCGTCGGTTCTCATGCATTCTGTGAAAGCTTCAAGGTCAAAAAGCTCATTCCCGTGTCCGTGGAGGAGCTGCAAGCGCCGGTCTCGGTAAGTTCGGGGCTCAACGACGCGCTGTGCATCACGCTTCCCGAGGACAAGACCTTCGTCACCGCACTCAAAATCAACATAAAAATCCCGGAGGAAATCGCATCAAAGAAGGACTTTCTCCTCTACTCCGTGTTCGACAGCATCAGACAGACACCCACGGAGCGGCGCACGGACTATTCAGGGGAGAAGATTTCAGAAGGGGCGGTCCCCCAGGGGTTCACCCACACAATCTACATCCCGCTCTCCAAGGAGTTCAGCATAAAGGAAAGCCCCTACGCCTCAACCATAGAAGCCATCCCCAGCACGGGAAAGAATTTCGTCTTCTTCCGCCTCAGGCAGAGCGACGACCGCCGCGCAGAAATCCGGGCCTACGAGAAAATCCAGCTTGAAGTGTCTGTGCAGCCAATCCTTTTGGACAAGGGAATACTCGCCCTGGATTTTTCGCCCGCGCCCTCCGACGAGGACTTCTCCGTGTACATCGACGACGAGAAGAGGTCGCTTTCAGAGCCAATTTTCCTTTCATCGGGCGAGCACCGCCTGTCGCTGGTGAGCAACTTCTACAGGAACGAAGTGCGCACGTTCAGAATCGAGAAGGGCAGGATAACGACGCTCCCCGTGCATTTGCGCGGCATTGAGCCGACGCTCCAAATCATCTGCCCGAAAAACGCGGAGATTTTCCTCGACAACAAGCCAATCGAAAACAGCCGCGCCGAATTCGTCGTGTCCCAGGGGGAGCACATCATAAAGTTCATGATTGGCGACTACGACGTTATAAAATCAATCTCCGCCGAAAAAGGACGCTCATACACCGTGAACCTCACCATGGACGCGTCAATCCAAGAAAACGACTAGAAGCCAGAAAAATCCGCAAAAACAATGGAGGATGTTTTCATTCTCGTTCAAAAAATTAAAGATTTTGCATACCTCGGACGATAATATAAAAGTCGGACGTTCAATTATCCCCTCCCACCCATTGTCGTTCGACTGCCTGATGGCACTGCCGGCTTTTAGCCGGCTTTTTTTTTGCTTTGACAAAATACAAGTAAAAATTTATCCTTAGTATATGTTGAAATCTAAATTCCCATTCGTGATTGCAGTCGCCATTCTTCTTTTCTTTGCGTGCCTTTTCGGCGCGCTCTTGGGCTACGCGCTTTCCACGACAAAATACATAAAAGACAACGAACAGTTCATCGAATTCTCTACGGCACTTCCCACAAAGCTCCTGGACATAAACGGCGAGCTGATAACAGAGTTCGCCAGCGAGGAGAAGCGCGAAATCATCAGCATAAAGCAGCTTCCCCACCAGATGATTGAAGCCCTTCTCTCGCGGGAGGACAAGAATTTCTACAGCCACCCTGGATTCAACATCTTCGCGCTCTTCCGAGCCGTCATTGGGCAAATTCTCCACAAGAACCTGGGCGGCGGCTCCACGCTCACCCAGCAGATTGCAGGAACGCTCTACTGCGACAGAACAGAGATGAGCTACAAGCGAAAGCTCAAGGAGCTGTGGTGGGCAATCCAGATGGAACGGCGCTACTCCAAGGACGAAATCATGGAGCTGTACCTGAACAAGATTTATTTCGGAGGCGGAACTTACGGCGTAAGCGCGGCATGCAAATACTACTTCGGGCACGACGCGTCAACAATCACGCCGGCAGAGGCCGCAATCCTCGTGGTCCAGCTGTCCAACCCCGCATACTACAACCCGTTCGAGCACCCGGAGCGCGCCATGGACCGCCAGAAGGACGTTCTCAAGAAGATGGTGGCGGCAGAATACTTGACGCAGGAAGAAGCCGACGAGTCTTATGAGGACTACTGGGCCACGTTCGACTACACGCGCACGTCCAGCGCGGCCGTGTTCAGCCACGACGACAAGGCGCCGTGGTTCTCCGAGTACGTCAGGCGCGAGCTTGGCGGAATGATTTACGGAACGGACGACATCTACACGTCGGGCTTCACGGTGAACACCACACTCAACCTCAAGAACCAGATGGCGGCCCAAGAGGCGATGGACAAATACATCGCCCAGGCCAACAGGATATACAAAAAGGCGAACACCGACCGCTCCAACTCCGCGTTCAAGACGTACACGCCGCTTTCCGAGCTTTTGATTCTCACATTCAACCTGCAGGGAATCAAGCTTTCCCAGGAGCGCAACGAGACAATCGCCATGAACACTTACACGAACACAATCAACCCGGTTGTTGATGTCATGTCCCTCATGTTCGGAATCGACACGCTGAAAATGGGCATAGTGAACAAATCCAACGCAATCGCAAAATCAAACGTGGGAAAAAACACGATTGAGGGAACGATGGTGGCCCTGGAGAACGACACCGGCTACATAACATCCCTCGTGGGCGGCAGCAAGTTCGACAGCGAGAACCAGTTCATACGCGCAGTCCAGGCAAAAGTTCAGCCGGGCTCCTCGTTCAAGCCGCTCTACTACAGCGCGGCAATCGATTCTCGCCAATTCACGGCTGGGTCAATAATCTCGGACACGCCTGTGGTCTTCCACACGCCCGACGGAAAGCCGTACATACCGCAGAACTTCCGCGGCGAATGGAAAGGCGATGTTGAGCTGTGGTACGCCCTCGCCCACTCCATGAACGTCCCGTCGCTCAAAATCCTCGACGGAATCGGATTTGACGCGGCAATAGACCGCGCCCTCGCACTCCTGGGAATCCCGGAGGAGGAGGTACCGTCCAGAGCGTTCGTGCCAGGCTATCCAATAGGCTTGGGCGTATGTTCCGTGCGTCCAATCGAGATTGCCCGCGCTTACTCGGTCTTCGCCACGGGCGGAAAGAACGTCACCCCAATCGCAATCAGGAACGTGGAGGACAAGAACGGGAACATCGTGCTGAATCCTGAGCGGGAGCTTAGGGAAAAGCAGAAATCCCGAGGCAGCTCCAACCAGGTCATATCGCCGCAGACAGCCTACGTCATGACGCAGATTCTTGAAAACACAGTTCGCTCGGGAACGCTGGCAAGCCCCACCGCAAGCGGCACAAAATTCCAGTACAAGCGCGAGGACGGCTCCAGGTACACAATCCCTGCAGCAGGAAAAACCGGCACGACACAGAACTGGGCTGATGCGTGGGCCGTGGGCTACACGCCCTACTACACGGCGGCGTTCTGGTTCGGATTCGACAAGCCCGGTCAGTCCCTCGGTCTCCAGCTCACAGGCTCAACGCTGGCAGGCCCAGCAATGGCAGATTTCATGCAGAAAGCGCACGAGGGGCTTTCCTACCGTGATTTCCAGCGTCCGGCAAGCGGCGTTGTCTCAGCATCGGTCTGCGCCACAAGCGGAATGCTCCCCACGGAGGACTGCGACCGCAAAGTTACGCTCTGGTACCTGGAGGGAACAGAGCCTACGGAGGAATGTACCGTACATTCGCCCACGCTCACGGTGCGCACGCTGGCGGTCATGCGCCTGGAAAAGGACTTGTACAAGGCTGGGTTCGCCCAGGAATTCCTTGTTCCGGACGACGAGCCGCTTTCATTCAATCTTGACGAAAATCAGGAAGAAGAGACGGAAGAAAATCAGGGGCAAGTTGACGAAGAGGCGGACTTCAACTATCTCATGGACTAGCGGAGTTTGCCTCAAAAAAAGCCTGACGGCTTGGAAAAAGGCCGGCGGGCGGATTACGCCCCCATCTCCTCCAAGTGGCCGTATTCGCTTATGCAGTTGTATATGCCGATGTGGGAAATCATCTCAAGGTTCTGCTTAACTTTCTTGAAGACTTTTATCTCGCCGTGGCCCTCGCCGCCACCAAGAACTTTCATGAGGATTCTGTTTCCCTGGGGGATTTCGTAGTCGCGGACAAAAAGCTCCTCGGCATCGCAGTACACGTCTATGTCGATGATGAGCTTGCCCTTGTGGATGCTCAGGGACCAGTGCAGCTTCTCCTTCTGCCCCTCGTGGGACGGAACCTGCACACATTCATGCTCCTCCTTGAAGCACGAAAGGAGCGCAGAGCGGTCAAACTTGTAGACCTGCTCGCCAAGCTTGAGCTGGAACTTCATCTTTCCAAGAGAATCCGTCTCGAACACGAAATACGAGTCATAGAGCATCGTGCCGCTTATCACGTCGGAAAGGCGGGACGACGACAAATGGAAATACTGTTTTCCGAAGGATTTTGCCCAATACTTGTCATGGTAGCCGTAGGACGTTTTTTGGCTCACGGTGAATTCCTCGCCGTTGCAGACGACGATTCCCGAGTAAAACGCCTTGACTGCGGACGGATTCCACACCTCGCCCTTTTTCTGGTGGAACGGCTTTACCTCGTAGACTTTTTCCATCGTGAGATTCCAGCTCATTTCCCCGGCGCGGCACAAAAGCTCAGGCGACTGCTCAAGCTCGTCCTCGCTCACGGAAACAGCCCCAAAGAGCATTTCCGACGAGAATTCGAACGTGCCAACATTGATGCGCCCCGTGTCCTTGTTCCAGGAAATCTGGGAAACGGGAAGAAATTTATTGAAATGACACCCGTTCTTTCCAAAACAGCCGCACTTGACCGCAATGTACGACGGCCTCACCGAGAATTCGCCGCCCACGACCGGAGCCGAAATAAGCTCCGAGACATCAATGACAGGTCTTGATTTTTGTGCGATGACAACTTCGTCGGGAGAAACAGCCGGATTCACAAGATACATTTCAACAAAAAAAACGCGGCTCTGACCAGTTGATTTGCTGACACCGTTGAAGACATAACGCCACCGCTGGAAGCCTTCGGAACGAAAGTTTCCACGCAACAAATATTGATCATACCGCTGAATTTTTTTAGACACTGCCATACTGTTATTTTCGGCAGATAAAAAAAAAACTGAACGTCCTTACACTTTTATTTATTTAAAGAATTTGTCCAAGCTCTTTGAAATATCCGATTTCTCAAGCGGAAAATTCGCATCAAGATATTCAAGACATTCCGTTCCCGATTTTTGGACGTGTTCATACCAAATTTTGTAAAGCTCAGGCTCAAGATCCTCGCCCGGATAGGGAGCACCCTGAATATCAGAAACAAGTTTTCTCATCATACGCAAACATTTCTTAAACTTTTCATCCATAATGATTCACAACTCCTTGAGCATTCAATACGATTATAAAGGCATTGCTATTATTTTTCTAGTCAAATTCGACTCCGGGACATTTTTTCCGCACAATACGACGCGTTTTCTTGCCTCGTTTCCCATTGTCGAGACGAGCCGATTGAACGCCTCCTTCATGTCGGAAGGCTTCATGGAAAGCAGGCGGAGCACTTTTTCCTCGCGATCCTCGTCATTGATTCCATACAAAATCCGCGTAAGCCCCACGGAACCCCGCGACTTTGGGGTTTGCGGCTGGATGTAGTGGCTGTAGCACCCCATTATCGCCTTCTCAACCTCGTCCTCCCCAAAATCTATGCCGCACGCGTCCTTCAGGCACTCCTCGAACACATCGCAGGAGGCGAACGGCGTTGGGTCGCGGTAGGTTGTGAGCGAGAAGCGGGCAGCGAAGGACTCCACATCGCAGAAAGCCCCGTACGCCCCACCGATTGTGCGGATGCGCTCCCACAAAAGGGCGTTTGAAAGCCAGTGGGCGCACACTTCCTCGGAGATTGATTTTTTCGTTCCGTAGAGGGATGCCTCGATGCACTCGGCGGCGTAGCCCACCTGGGAACTTGTCGTGAACACTTCCACAAGCGGGTTTTCGTCACCTTCCCCAGGAATCTCGGTGAGCGCATACAATTCCTCGTCCTTAACCAAGTTCCGCTTCCCGGGATAGGAGAGGCCGCAATCAGCCACAAAGTCTGGAAGAAGGCTCTTTATACGCTCCATTCCGCTTTTTTCCGCCGTCACATGAAGGAATGCGCCGCCTTTTTTCATCTCGTCGAACATCCGCCTGAAATCGGCGGCATTTTCTTCCGTGGCACGCTGGGAAAGACGCTTGAGCGTGAAGAACTGGGAAAGCCCGCTCCACACCTCGTCGATTGCCGCATTGCGCGAAGACGAGCGAAGCACCCGTGAAGTTACGAACATATGCCCGTCTGGAATTATGGAGGAATCAAAATAATTCTTCGTTTCCTTCAAGATGTCGGAAAGCCGCTTCGTGTCAGAAAAATCAACATCGTTCAGGTAATGGCGCAAAATCGAAAGGGCATCTTCAATCTTCTCCTCCAGCATGGAAATCCTGAACACGCACCATGACCGCCCGCACCACGGATAATTTTCCCGTATCTTGCGGGAACGCTCGGTGTTGGGCACGGCAACATCCAAGAGAGTGACTGAGCAATGCCCCAGCTGGATTGCACACTCTTCCGCCACATGCGCCCAATCCATGCCTTTCCAACCGCAATCCATCACGGAGTCGGTGAAAAGAGGCAGAAGGGGGAAATCGGCGGCGGAAAGCACATCGCACGGGAAGCCCACGTCAAAGTAGACGATTCCGTTCGTGTTCTCGGTATGGGTGAAAAGCGGAACACCGGACACATCGCCAATGTCGCCTTTCACGCGGTTCATGAGGGGATGGCCGTCCGTGATGAAATCAGATGGCTTCAAGTGGGGCAGGCACGATGTGTCATCGTCCTTGCTTTGGAATGCGTGCAGCTCATCGCAGGCGCGCTTTATATCATCCGTCGTGGTCTTTGAAAGAAGCCGCTCCACAATGCGTTTTTCCTCGGCATCGCGCTTTTTCGCGTAATCGGTGCTTGGGGTAACGACCACAAGGGAGCAGTTTGGGTTTTCAAGAAGTTTTTCCTTGATGAGCCGTTCCAAATATCCCTTGTCCGTGCTGATTTTTTCTTTTATCTTCCTCAAATTCTCCCGCAGACGAATCTGGTTCTCCACGCCGAACCCGTAGAGCCATCCGTTTATGGGACGGTTCATGAGGACAAGGGAATAAGGGCCGTAGCTCCGCTTTATCTCGCGGTTCATGTAGTCCAACGTGTTGAGCGTGGACTCAATATCCTTCTGGCTCACGCCGTCGCGCACGATTTTTTCAAGGGTTGTCCGTATACACTCCTCGACTTTTTTCTCGTCGCCGTCCTTCACGCCGCGAAGCCCCATTGAATAGATGCAGTTGTAGCCGGAACCCGACATGCCGCATTGCGGAGCCAAATCCTCGCCCAACGCGCTGTCTATCAAAGCCTTTTTGAGCGGAGAGCCGTCATGGTTCATCAGTATGCCTGAGAGAACGACCGTCTCAGTGATTACATCAGCATTCTTGGACGGCCCCAAGTTCCAGTTCATGCAGACTGTGTTCCCGCTCTCGTCCTCACCGCTAGGCCCTTCGCAGCGGAACTCACGGGGGCTTTCCATCTTTTTCGGCGTGATGAGCGCACGGAACTCCTCTATGCGCTTTTTCCGCGCCTCCTCGCTCACGTCAAGGCCGGCATATTTTTTTTCAAGGCGGCAAAGGAAATTTTCCTGCAGGAACTCAAGCTGCTCGTGGGTTGGAATGTTTCCGTAGAGAAACACAAAGCAGTTGTCCGGGCTGTACCACTTTTTGTGGAACGCGCACAGCTCCTCGTGGGTTATTTCAGGAATTATGAGCGGGTCTCCCCCAGAATCCTTCTCGTAGATTGTTCCTCCCAAAAGGCTCGCCATGTTCGCGTCCGAAGCGACCGAATCAAAATCGGAATAGCTGCCCTTCATCTCGTTGTAGACCACGCCCTGAATGGAAACTTCGCCGTTTTCGTCAAGCTCAAGGCGGTGCGCCTCCTGCATGAAGATTTCCTTGTCGAGTCTGGGGAAAAACACGGCATCGGCATAGACACGCATCAAGTTGAAATAATCTGTTTTGGATATGGTGCTTGCAGGAAACACAGTCTTGTCCGAATAAGTCATTGCGTTCAAATACGTCTTTACGCTCTGGTTGGACAAATTCACGAAGGGGTCTTTGAGGGGGTACAGCTCCGAGCCGCACAGGACGGAATGTTCCAGGATATGCGCCGCGCCGTTTGCCTTGATATTCGGTGTCCTGAACGCAAAGGAGAACAAGTTCTCCTCGTCGTCGTTCAGCATGTGGAACACTTCAAGCCCCGTCTTCTTGTGCCTGACGTGAACGGCCGTGGAATGGTAGTCGGGAATCTCAAATTCACCCAAAAAATCGAACTGCTCCATTATTTTTTTATTCTTCAAATCAGACATAATCATCATCCCTTCCTTTTATATACAATTCGCCATCTTCATAAGCACGACGCATTTCGCTGAAAAACTGGCTCGTGATTTTCTCGCAGTCGCTCCGACGCATGGGCTTTTTCAAGTCCTCTGTGTCGAGAATCTGGCGTTTTCTGGTTGTAGACACATTTGACAGAATCTTGTCCCGGAATTCGTTCCCCTTGCCCGCAATGAGGAACGCCACATCAAGGTCGTTCATCTCGCGCAGCTTGTTCTGCAAGTATTTGTCGTCCGCATTCAATATGTCCTGCGTAGTGAACAAAAGCTCCCTGAGATTTTCGCCCAGCTCCGGGTTTTCGTCGGCGAGGTTGCTCAAAATCTCCTCTTCCGCCTTGGGGTTCATGCGCTTCAAGATTTCGGCGAGTGTCGATTGACCGTCGATTCTGTCCGAGCGCACGATGGTGAGCTTTCTGAGCTTTTCCTGCATGGACTTGTCGATTCTCCGCACTATGTCCGGGTTCACTTCCTTCATTTTTGCAAGGCGAACGATGATGTCCTTCTTCTCCGCGTCAGGAAGGCTCTTGATGACCTCCGCCGCCACTTTGGGGTCCAGGTGGATGAGGACAATAGCCCGCACGGGATTGGACTCGTCCTTCAAAAGCGCGGACACCTTCTCGCCGTCGGCTTCCGCCAAGAACTCGAATGGCTTTCCGTCCCCGAACGGAACGGTCTTTTCAAGCAGCTCGTTTGCCCGCTCGGAGCCGAACGCCTTTTCAAGAATGTTCTTTGCCGTCTGGACTCCGCCCGACTCCCGCGCCTTCTGCACAAGGAAGCGGAATTCGCCCAAAATCTCCTCGCCCTCGGCAGGGTCGATTTTCTTGATGGACGCAATTTCCGGAATGATTTTTTCAGTCTGCTCTTCGGTAAGATGGGGAAGAATTTTTGCAGCCTCGTCTATGCCGATGAGAACGAGGAATTTCGCAACGCGACGGTAAACGCTGTCCTTGCCGTCATCCTCCGTCTTCTTTGCGATTCCGGCGGGAAAAGATGACGGCACCTTGAAGAACGCGTTGTACGGCTCGCCGACCTTGGGCGAAGCGGCAAAAGCCGGCTTGGAGGCAGTGGGCTGGAACGATGGCGCCGGGGATTTTGTTGGGATTGCCGCTGCAAGTTTTTCAAAATTGGTGAATTTCTTGAATTGTTCGGGTGGCTGGTCTTGCGTCTGCGGCGCAGGCGAAACCGCGCTCCCGGGCTGTGATTGTGAAAGCCCCGCCTCATTCTTGAGGAGTGCATTCAGCTCAATTTGATTTTTTGAAACCACAGGAAAAATCGGCTTTGAAACGATGCGCTCTTTTTTTTCGCCACCATCTGCCTGCATCGTTTTTTTCAATAGCGGCGCGGCGGCGGCATCCTCTTTTAAAAGCTCTGCATCCGAACGATTCAGATTGCCGTACGCTTTTACCCTAAAATCGTTGAAATTCATATTTCATCTATTCTACACGATTTTCTCAATAAAATCGACACATTGGGCCTATTCGCAAACGCGATAATCCCAGTTGTGCTTTGGATATCGGCTTTTCATCTCCTTTGCGATTTCAATCCACGAGCCGCTCCAAAAATGCTCCAAATCCTGGGTGACCTGAAGCGGGCGGCGCGCCGGGGAAAGGAGGCGCAGCAGCACGGGAACACCAAGGACGCGGGGCGTGGAAAAACAGCCGAAAATCTCCTGAATGATGACCTCAAGGACAACCTGCACCTTGGAATTGTTCAGCTCGTACACGAGCTTGCGCGTTTTCCCGTTCTCAAGGACAATCTTCTCGGGAACGAGCCGCAAAAGCCCGCTTCCGTCCAAATGCCAGAAAAGCGCGTCCTGCACCGCCGTCTCGTCAACGCCGGCAGAAGTGATGAACGGGCCAAGCCACTGGCGGCACGTCTCCTGAAGGGACTCGATTTTTTCCAGCATTTCTTTTCCGCCGTTCTCGCCAAAAAACCGCGCCCGGAGCAAAAGCGACTGCGCCTCCCGAGAAAGCGGAAGCACCCCGATTCCATGGGACTTCACCTGGCAAGCAAGCGCGTTCAAGAAATCGTCTTTTGTGGGAACAGTCTTTGTTTTTTTGAGGACGATTTCACCGAAAGACAAGCACTCATAGGTTTCAAGCCGGAATTTCTTGTCCGAGAACTCGCTTTCCACATGAACGCGGGCGCGCTTTGACACCCACGACAATGCTTTCTGCGAGTCGATTTTCTCATAGGCGCGGATTTTTCCCATCGAATCCCCCGCACAAACGTCCGTGGCGCAAATCCATTCCGCGCCGTTCACTTCCTGAAGAAGAGCCTTACGCCCGCTGGGGAACTGGTACACGCAGGAGTCCGAACCAGCCTCGCACAAGCGGGCAATTCTGTCGGGGAACCCCTCAAGCACAAAAAGAGCCTCGTCCTCCCCGCCAAAAAAAGAAGTCCCGATTTTTTCAATCCTCCTTTCCAAATCGCAGGCAAACTGTTTTTTCCGCTCGGCGCTCGCATCCCGGAACTCAGAGAAGCGGAGGACGACGGGAAGGGCCTTTTTACCGCAGAGGGCCACGCACGAAAGGCGCACGTTCAGCCCCAGCGACAAGGCGGCCCTCCCCTTTCCGGTGATTTTTCCGTCCTCCATGCAGCCAAGCGCCACAAGAAGCTCTTTTGCCACATTCCATGCGCTTTCCTGCGGTGGGTCAAAAAAATCGATTTTTTCAAGGTTCACTTCGCCCCAGGCCGCACACTCAAGGACAAGGGACGACAAATCGCTTCTGAGTATTTCAGGCACGTTCACTTTGGGAATGATTTCATTCTTGTCCCACAAACGGATGCACGTCCCGGAGCGAACACGCCCCGCGCGGCCGCGCCGCTGTTCCGCGCTGAAAAGGCTTTCCCGCACGGTGACAAGCCTCTCCATGCCCAGCCGCACGTCGATTTTGTTCATCCGAGAATAGCCTGAGTCAACAACAACACAAACATCGGGAACGGTAAGGGAAGTTTCCGCGATTGCGGAGGATAGGATTATGCGTATGGCGGACGTTGCTCCACTTGGGCGCAATATGCGCCGCTGCTCGCCCAGCGGGACGGAGCTGTGGAGTATCAAAATCTCCACGTCGCTTCCAAGCTGCCCTTCAAGCTCCCGGGCAGTTCTCCTGATTTCAAAAATGCCTGGCAAAAAGACAAGAACGGAGCCCGACAATTCGCCCGAACGCTCGCGCCGAACAACCT
Organism: Treponema sp.; assembly: GCA_017412405.1. Lineage (GTDB taxonomy): Bacteria > Spirochaetota > Spirochaetia > Treponematales > Treponemataceae > Treponema_D. The sequence goes on from JAFPYB010000155.1 coordinate 20,597, forward strand.
CCCGCACAGCCTTAGCCACACTCACCGGCGAATATTCCACGGAAACGGGAAAGAGCCGCCCTGGAATTTCCATGACAGGAGCCGACAGATAGCCAGAAAGCCTTTCTGTGTCCAGCGTCGCGCTCATCACAAGCACGAACAAATCGTCCCTCGCCTGCACCGTCTCTTTCAGGAACGCAAGGGCAAGATCCGCGTGAACAGAACGCTCGTGGAACTCGTCGAGCACGACAACGCTCACGCCGTCAAGGAACGGGTCAGATTGGAGCCGCCGCGTCAAAATCGCCTCGGTCACAACTTCAAACCGAGTGCGCCCGGATTTTTTTGAATCGAGATGCAGCGTATAACCGCACGTTCCGCCGGTCTCCTCGCCCAAAAGCTCGGACACGCGGTCTGCAATGGCAGTCGCCGCAAGCCTTCGCGGTTCGGTCATGAGGATTTTTCCATTGAATTGCTCCAGAAGGGCAAGGGGAACGCACGTCGATTTTCCCGCCGCAGTCTGGGCCGTGAGGACGAGAAAGTGGGACGGCGACGATGAAAGCCGCGCACAAATCTCGTCCAAAAACGGAGCGACAGGAAAATCCTTGATTTCGTCAGGTATCATGCGCTATTTGAGCAAATCGCACTTGGCGGGGATTCCGTCCGCGCCGGGCTTTGAGCCTGCGTTGGCGTAGATTGTCAAAAGCCCGTTTCCGAGCTTGGGGTTCGTGATTACGCACGGGCCTGCAATACAGCCGCCTTCGCACGCCATGACCTCGACGATGTTCGGGGTGTCCGCCGTGACGGGCATTTTCCCCACATTGATTTTTCCGTAATTCGCAAGTGTCTTCATGGAATTCTTGTCCAGACCGTCGATTACCATAGGCTTGATGGTGGACTTGTCCACGAGACGGAGCCGCACGCTCTCCGCCACACCGCCGGTCTTGGCAAAATTTCGTCCGGAGACAGTGGGGAGATAATCGCCTGACTTGGCCTCTGCCTGCGCAATGTTTATGTCCTTGGCGATGAACAGCGCGTTCAGCTCCTCCACCGTGAGAACGTAGTCAACAATGTCGTTGTCGAATCCCTCGCGTTTCTTTGCAAGGCACGGCCCGATGAAGACGGCTATGCAGTCGGGATCCTGCTGCTTTGCGTATTCGGCGGTGTAAATCATCGGGGATTTCGTCTCCGAAATGCAAGGCGCAAGGTCAGGAACGTGGATTTGGACGGCACGCCAGTAGGCAGGACAGCAGCTCGTCGTCATGAGCTTGTCCCCGCGCTCCATGCGCTCCACGAATTCCGCCGCCTCCTTGTCCGCAGTGATGTCCGCACCGATTGCAACCTCAATCGCCTTCGAGAAACCTGCCTGGATAAGCGCGCCCTCAAGCTGGCCGGGCTTTGCCTTGAACTGGGCGCCAATGGCAGGCGCGTACATCGCCACCACTCTCTTTCCGTTCATGATGTGCTTCACCACGTCGAACAGCTGTGACTTGTCCATGACCGCGCCGAACGGGCAGTTTGAAAGACATTTTCCGCAGAAAATACACTTGTCGTAGTCGATTCGCTCATAGCCGATGTCGTCCTTGGAAATCGCGCCGACCGGACACGCGTTCTCGCACGGAACCACCGTCTTGACGATGGCATGGTACGGGCAGTTCTGGGAACAGATTCCGCAGTTTATGCACTTGGACGGGTCTATTCTTGCGCGGTGGTCGATGATTTCAATCGCCTTTTTGGGGCAGTTCATCTTGCACGGGCGGGCAACACAGCCCTGGCACGCGTCCGTGGGGAAATAGTGGGACGGCTCGCAGGCGTTGCATGCGTCATGAATGACGGTGAGCATGGGCCATGTGGGCTTTTCGCGCTTGAACGCTTCGTCAACGTATTCTGAAAGGGGTTTGAGGAGATTGAAATTCTCCACCGAATGACCGAGACGAGCCGCGATTCTGGCGCGAACCATCGCACGGTCTTTTCCGAGCGAACCTCTGAGCGGAACTGTTCCGTCAGGGCAGACTTCGAGCGGAATCTTCTCAATCTCAGAGAAGTCGTTCGCAAGCTGCATCTGCGTCAGGCGCACAAGGATGTCTCGCTTGATTGCCGCCGCATTGTTGTTTGGATTAAGCATGTTGTACCTCTTCAATTTTTAAGCATATTTAGACTGTTTATCAATTATATCATGATTTTCATAAAATTCTCACTGATTTTCTCGCACAAAAAGCCGATTTCCTGCCCCCTGATTTTTGCGGCACGCTCATACACCCGCACAATATCACTAGGAAAAGTGCTTTCCTCGCCCTTGAGCGTCTGGTAGGGCGCGTCCGTCTCAAGAAGAATGCGCTCCAACGGAAGATTTCCCACACAGTCGATTGCCGATTTTTTCCCGTTCAAAATCGGCTTTCCCAACGAGAAGAAGGCGTTCACACCATGATTCAAAATTGATTTTGCCTCCAAGAGCGTCCCCGGGAACGAATGAAAGACCACGGCTCTCACGCGGGAAAGAAGCCTGGAATCGCGGAATATTTTTTCCATCGCCTTCCTAAGATGCACAACCAGCGGCGTTCCGTACCGTATGCACAGCTCCACCTGGGCCTTCCACGCCACTTCCTGGTTCGCCTCCGCCGCCTTGTACTCTTTTGTGAAAAAATCGAATCCGCACTCCCCCACCGCATCGATTTTTCCTTCCAAAAGAAGAGCCTCCAAAAAAGACAGTTCCCTCCCGAATCCGCCCCGCATAAAATCCTCCGAGCACGCCTGAGGGTGTATTCCGAAGGACTTGAAAACAAGGCCGGGCGTGGAGGAAAACGAAGAATCGCGCTCCCACTCCTCCCATTCCCTCGCAAAGCAAAAGTTCGTGATGCAGCGGGAATCGTTTTTTTCGCGGAACAGTTTTTCTTCACCAGAAAACTCACAATGAACAAGATGGATATGGCTGTCACAAAAAATCATAATTTTCCTAACATTTTTTATTTGATGTCCGAAAATTGAAAAGTAAGGCATCAAATACGGCAATATATTACAGACATTCTCGCACAATGCGCATGTCTCATAAAGAGTATGTCGCCGCATTCGATGAAATTTTATTATTCAGCATATAAAAATGGGAGTACGAAATGGGAACTTACACTTTAAAAAGCATTGGGAAAAACACCGATTACATGACTGTGGTCAGGGAAATGGATGACGGCTATGTTGTCAAAATCGTCCGCGACAAAGACGGCTACGACGACATCACCACCGACTACATCAGCAAGGCACTGTTCGACACTTGCATCCGCACAGGCTACATCACAAAAGTGTCCGAATCCGTGGGAGCAACGGCATAACACAAGGAAACACGAAAAGAGGGGCTGCCAATACGCTTGACATATTGGCAGCCCCTTTCTGTTTTTACGGTGATTTTTTATTTTTATCGATGATTTTAGTCAGCGTAGTGTCCGGCAGAACCCAAAACGTTCACGCACTTGTGCGCGTACATTTTCTTAAGCTCCTCGCGGGCAGGCCCCAAGTATTCCCGCGGGTCGAACTTGTCGGGATGCTCGGAGAAGAACTTGCGGATTGCCGCGGTCATGGCAAGACGACCGTCCGAGTCGATGTTGATTTTGCACACCGCAGATTTTGCCGCCTTGCGCAGCTGCTCCTCCGGGATTCCCACGGAGTCAGGGATTTTTCCGCCGAACTGCTCGATGATTTTCACGTATTCTACAGGAACTGAAGAAGAGCCGTGCAACACAATCGGGAAGCCAGGAATCTTCTTTTCCACGCCCTCAAGCACGTCGAAGGCAAGCGGCGGCGGAACAAGGATGCCGTCGGGAGTTCTCGTGCACTGCTCCGGCTTGAACTTGCAGCGTCCGTGGCTCGTTCCGATTGAGATTGCAAGGGAATCAACGCCCGTCTTTGAAACGAAGTCCTGAACCTCCTCCGGCTTTGTGTACTTGGACTCTTCGGCGGCAACATCGTCCTCAACGCCGCCAAGAACGCCAAGCTCCCCCTCCACCGTTACATCGTACTGGTGGGCGTAGTCAACAACCTGCTTGGTGAGGGCAACATTCTCGTCATAGGGAAGAGCCGAGCCGTCAATCATGACAGAAGAAAATCCGTTGTCGATGCAGTCCTTGGCAACCTCGAAATTCGGGCCGTGGTCGAGGTGGAGGACAATGGGAATGTCGCATCCAAGCTCGTGCGCATACTCAACGGCACCCCGCGCCATGTTCCTAAGGATGAATTTGTTGGCGTAGTTCCGCGCGCCCTTTGAAACCTGCAGGATGACCGGCGATTTTGTCTCGACACACGCCTGGATAATTGCCTGCATCTGCTCCATGTTGTTGAAGTTGAACGCAGGAACGGCATACTTTCCCTTCATTGCAGCTTCAAACAAGTGTTTTGTGTTTACAAGACCGATATCTTTGTAACTGAACATAAAAACTCCTATGTAGAATTTTTTAATCTATTAAATATGATAGATTTCACCTATCAGCATACGCTTTTTATCATTAAAATTCAAGATAAAAACTTTCTAAATGAAAA
>JAFPYB010000156.1 GCA_017412405.1 Treponema sp.
AAATTTCCAGATGCGCTCATAAACACGCCCGAGATTGCAGGAGACGTCTCGCGGTTCACCAAAGACGAGTTTCCTGCCGCAGAAAAGACGGAATTCGGGGCGCACATCCTTCCGGATCGCGCAAACGGGGCAGGTCCGCTCTATTTCTCCCTCGTCCAAAAACCTTGAAGCCGTATGGAAAATCAGTCTAAGGACAAGTCTTATGATTCTCACAAAGTTATTTTCAAAAAAATGTGGACAAATGACTTTTATTTTTTTACAATCTTACTGGGGATTTCTTGATTGCGATGAATGATTTGCAAAAAGCTGAAAAGCTACAAAAAGTTTTTGAGACAGAAAAGCTACTCAACGGGATTCGAGACTCGGACGTTTTGCTTGAACGCATCCTTACGGAGGCGCGCGCAATCGCAAATGCCGATGCAGGCTCAATTTACGTCATCGAGGACAAGCAGCGCACACCAAATTCCATAAGCATAACGGACAAATCGGTTCCACCTGCATTCCACGACAAGATACTCAGAATAAAATACGCGCAGAACGACACGCAGCTCAAGAAGGCCGCGTTCAGCCGAAAATCCCCGTACGTCTACTTCACCATACCAATCGCAAAGACATCGATTTCAGGCTATGTCGCCTGCACGGGCGAAATCGTGAACATTCCCGACGCATACAACATTTCGCCGGAAAGTCCGTTCAAATTCAACAACAGCACGGACATTTCCACCGGCTACGTCACCACGTCCGTTCTCACCATTCCGCTCATCACGAACACGAGCCAGATTCTCGGCGTGCTACAAATCATCAACGCCAAGGACAAAAACGGAAATGCCATCCCGTTCTCAGAGGAATCGGTAGATTTCATCAAGCAGTTCGCCTCAAGCGCAACCCAGTCACTGGAACACACATACATCATCAACAACATGATTCGACGTATGCAGCGCATGGCGGAATTCCGCGACCCGAAGGAAACGGGAACCCACGTGGAGCGCGTATCGGACTTCTCAATCGAAATATACGACCAGTGGGCCGAAAACAAGGGTGTTCCAAAGACGGAGCGCATGAAATTCCGAGACACGCTCAAAATCGCCGCAAAATGCCACGACCTCGGGAAAGTTGGCATCTCGGACACCATTCTCAAAGCGCCGCGCCTGTTCACCCAAAGCGAGCGTTCAATCATGCAGGGGCACACCTGCATTGGCGCAAAGCTCTTCACGCCGCCCGAGTCCGATCTTGACGAAATGTCCAGGGACGTTGCCCTGCACCACCACGAGTGGTGGGACGGAAACGACCGCGGCTACCCCGGGAACATCGATTTCGAGAAATACCAGATTGGCGAGCCGATGACAATCACCCGCCCGCTCAAAGGCGAGGAAATACCGCTCGCAGCCCGCATCGTCGCAGTTGCCGACGTGTTCGACGCGCTGTGCCACCGCCGTGTCTACAAGGAAGCATGGTCAATCGACGACGCGTTCGTGGAAATACAGAATCTGTCGGGAAAACAGTTCGACCCGGAGCTTGTGCTGGCCTTCGTCCAGGTGCGCGACCGAATCATTTCAATCAACACCGCATACGAAAAGCGGGAGTCGTGACCATTCTAGTTGGCGGCGCGGAAAGCCAAGCGTTTTTCCACCTCCGTGTCGAAGCAGGCGGAGAATTTCGCGAATTCCTTGTCCCCGTAATAGGTCTTCTTGTTTTTTGATGCAAACCCGATTTCAGACAGGTTCATATTGAAGGCGCGCTCCATGAGCTTGTCCTGGATATTGTATTTCGTGAACACAAAACCGCGGTCGTTCATCACGCATATTCCTTTTTCAACGAGACGGGCGGCAAAGGGAATGTCCCTCGTCACCACAATGTCGTTCTCTTCAGCTTCGGCAAAAAGGTAGTTGTCGGCGGAATCTTTCTCGGAGACGCACACCACACAGGAGCACCACGCGGATTTTTGTCCCACGACAATTTCCCGGTTCGCCGCGAACACGGCCTTGAATTCCTGCCTGGCCGCAGACAGCGCGATATGCTCCCGCACTTTTTTTGGGCAGGAGTCAGCATCCACCAAGACTTTGAAAGAAAACATTTTTACAGCACCGAGTCGATTTTTTGAATCATGTCGAGGGTAAGTTTCTCGACTTTTTCATTGAGCGACTGAAAATCAGTTTTTGCAGAATCCTCGCCGTTTTTAGTCCTGAAAAGCTCGTCGCTTATCATAAGCCCGGCAAGTATTGAAATTTGAAGTGGATTTGTGAGCGTTCCGCTCTGCCGTATTTGGGACGTGAAACGCTCATAGTATGAAAGGAGTTTTTCCAAATACTCGTCGTCTTCGTCCGCCTTGAGCGCGAACGAAGTACCGAGCAAATCGATTTGCAAAGCTCCCATAATTTAGAAAATATCGAATGGATTGGAAACCTGTCCACCGTTCGGCACTTGTCCGGCATTTTCTGCCGAAGCCGACACATTCTCAAAAGTGCCGCCCAAATCTTCGCCCGAAGATGCCTCGCTTGATGTGAACAAATCGTTGGATTCAGAAGCAGGCTCGTCTGCCTGAGCCATCTCCTGAGTTGCGTCAAGAGAATCATTCTCTGCCGCCGGAGAAGATGGTTCCTGTGTCGGAGGGTCAAAATGCTCCACGAATGGATTCTCCTCCGGCTCAGGAATTCCGTCTGAATGAGCATCCGCAGATTCAGACGGCTGTGCACTGGCACCAGCTTCTGAAATATCGACAATGGAATTCTCTATTTCAGAAAGTTTGCTCAGTGCGTTCAATATGCCCGCCTCAATCTTGTTCTGATCGGATTCAAATGATGAAAATTGCTCCGTTTTGGCAGACAATGCATTTGTGAGCTCTGCGCATTTGCTACGCAAAGCATCATTCTCCGCCTTCAGCTGTTCGATTTTCTGAACAGCACCCTCAACTTTTTTCTCCAACAACAAAACTCGATCGAGTGTAACCATATTTATGCCTCAAGTGCCTTTTTTGCAGTGTCAACAACAGCCTTGAATGCTGCTGGATCCTCAACGGCGAGATTTGACAAAGCCTTGCGGTTCAAAGTAACGCCTGCTTTTGCAAGACCGTTGATGAAACGAGAATAAGTGAGACCTTCCTCGCGAACTGCCGCATTGATACGTGCAATCCACAACTGGCGGAAATCGCCTTTTCTGTCACGGCGGTCAATGTACGAATGTGAAAGAGCTTTTACAACAGCGTCTTTCGCAGCCTTGTAGTTTGTTCCACGGCGACCCGTGAATCCGCTGGCAAGCTTGAGAATCTTTGCGCGGCGGTTGTTTCTTTTTGTACCATCTATTGCTCTAGACATTGTAATCTCCTACCAATTAGCCGTACGGAAGCTGCTGCTTGCGGATACGTGCTGCTGAATCTTCAGAAAGAATTCCTGCCCCACGAAGGTGCATCTTTCTTTTTGCTGATTTCTTCGTCAAGATATGGCGAAGATTCATCTTCTTGTACTTGATTTTTCCAGTTCCGGTAAGCGAGAAACGCTTTGCCGAAGCTTTCTTTGTCTTCATTTTAGGCATTCTTTTTACCTCTTGTCCTAATCTGGCTCACTTCACTTTTGAATTCAACGTCATGGACATGAACCTACCTTCCATTGCGGCAGGCTTTTCCACGGCGAAAGAATTTTCCGTGAGCCGTTTCAATACTTCGTTCAGAACGTCGTAGCCGAGTTCGGTGTGGGCAAGCTCTCGTCCGCGGAAGCGGATTGTGACCTTCACCTTGTCGCCCTCGTCCAAGAATTCCTGAACATGCTTTGCCTTTGTGTCAAGATCCCCTGAGCCGATTTTCGGCTGCATACGAATCTCTTTTATTTTCAAAGCCTTTTGGTTCTTGCGGGAATCACGGAGTCTTTTTTCCTGCTCGAACTTGTATTTACCATAATTTAGAATTTTACAAACAGGCGGATTTGCTGTCGGCGACACTTCAACGAGATCCAAGTCCCGCTCGCGCGCCAACTTCAGGGCCTCGACCGTAGGCATAATGCCAGATTCGCCACCCCCCTCATCAACAAGTCTGATCTCACGCACACGAATTTGTTCATTTATGCGCAAACCTTTTGAATCAGCCAACAATCCTCCTCGTGTTTGTAAAAACACTGCTGAAAAATATTTTTTAACTGTATCTGAAAAACATCGGTTTGTCCAGTCTTTTCGTCATGTTTGTCACCTTTCATGACAAATTTCTCTTTTTTGCGGCAAAAGGGCAAATTCGGTAGACAGCATACAAAAAAAACGCTATAGTATTGAGAAATTGCATTGAGAGGTCAGCCATGATTTTTCCTTTGGAACAATTAGTAAGCTTCAACGGTAATATTTACGAAGCAACCGCGGCAGCTTCAAGACGAGCATACCAGCTTGCAGTTATCAAAGATTCAGAAGTCGAGGAGAACTCCGGAAAAGTCGTTTCGCTTGCCGCGAAACAGATTTTCACCTCCCAGATTCAATATCGGATCGAAGATAAATAGTCACCTTGACGAACCACCTGCTTTTTACAATAATAAGCAGGTATACACTTAAAAAGAGGAGTGCATAATATGCCTTGTGGTAAGAAGAGAAAGCGCCAGAAGATGGCAACTCATAAGCGCAAGAAGATGCTTAGACGCAACAGACATAAGAGCAAGTAATCTGTCAGATTCAGCTTTTTGTCAATAAGACCGCGAAAGTTTTGAAACTGCGCGGTCTTTTTTTTATCCGCTTCAAGGAGGCAGGAATGTTCCTTCCAAAAATCCATTCGCCGGATGATCTCAAAAAAATCCCCGAAAAAAATCTTCCTGCTCTTTGTGATGAAATCAGAAAAAAAATAATCGAAACGGTGGCAAAAAACGGCGGCCACCTGGCTAGCAACCTGGGTGTTGTGGAACTCACCATCGCGCTGCACCGCGTTTTTTCAAGCCCACGGGACGCAATCATCTTCGACGTGAGCCACCAATGCTACACCCACAAGCTCCTGACAGGACGCTACGGCAAGTTCAACACGCTCCGAAAAGAGGGCGGCATCTCGGGCTTCACCAAGAGAAACGAGAGCGAGCATGACTTTTTCGACAACGGCCATTCCTCCACGTCGATTTCCCAGGGGCTTGGGCTTCTGGAGGCATGGAACCGCACAGGGCAGACCGACAGGAAGGCAGTGGTCGTAATCGGGGACGGCGCGCTCACAGGCGGGCTTGCCTTCGAGGGGCTGAGCCACACAGGGCAGCTTGCGAAGAATCTCATCATCGTGCTGAACGACAACCAAATGTCCATTTCGCCGAACACGGGTTCAATATCGCGCTACCTCAGCTCGCTTTCCATGACGCATTTCTACCAGAAATTCCGCTACACGGTGGACAATCTCGTGGAGAAAATCCCCAATTCAAAGAACCACATCGGAAAGCTCATTTTCAGGCTCAAGCGCGGACTAAAGGGACTCGTCATCAGGGAAAACCTGTTCGTGGACTTGGGGCTTGAATACGTGGGGCCGCTGGACGGACACAACATCAAGCGGCTGGAGGAAACGTTCCGCCGCGTGCGAAAAATTCCAAAGCCCGTGGTGGTCCACATCATGACGAAAAAAGGCAAGGGCTACAGCCCGGCGGAAAACGAGCCTTCCATTTTCCACGGCGTCGGTCCGTTCCAAATCTCCAACGGTGTCATGGAAAAATTCGATGCGATGAGCTTCACCGAGGCGTTTTCCAGAAAAATCGTGGAGCTGGGGGAAAAAGACAAGCGCATTTCCTGCATTACGGCGGCCATGGCAAAAGGAACGGGGCTTGACGCGTTCTCCCGCAAATTCCCGGAGCGGTTCTACGACGTGGGCATTGCCGAGGCGCACGCCGTCACGTTCGCATCGGGGCTTTCCGCGGGCGGGCTTGTCCCGGTGGTTGCCATTTATTCCACTTTCCTCCAGCGTTCAATCGACCAGATAATCCATGACGTGTGCATACCCAAGCTGCACTGCGTCTTTGCGCTGGACAGAAGCGGCGCGGTTCCCGGGGACGGGGAAACCCACCAGGGCATATTCGACATCGCGCTCCTGCGCTCAATCCCGAACCTTGAGATTTTGTGCCCTGTAAGCCAGCGGGACTTGGGCTTGTGCCTGGACTACGCGCTCCAGTCACAGTCGCCCGTCGCCCTGCGCTACCCAAAATCGGCATGCCCATCCGAGCTTCCGTCTTTCGGCGAAGCCATACAGCGGGGACGCGGGATTCTCGTGAAGGCGGAGGAATTCGCGCCGAACCTGAGCGTGCAGTTCGATTCCGAGGGCAGAACGGCGCAAAAAGAGAAGAAAGTGCTCTACGTCACCACGGGCGGGCTTTTCAGCGAAGTCCTGAAGGCGGCCAGGGCCAATCTTTCTGCGCTCGTCTACACGGACATCTACACCCTGCGTTTCATAAAGCCGCTGGACGAAACGTATTTTACAGAGCTGGCAAAAAAATACGACCACATCGTGTTCGTGGAAGACGGCGTAAAGCTCGGCGGCGTTGGCGAATATCTCCAGACAGTGCTCGCGTCCGCACCGAGGCAGGAAGAAATCCCGTCGTCTGAGGTAAAGGCGTTCCCGGACAAGTTCCTTTCCCACGGCACGCGGGAGGAAATACTTGAAAAGGCGGGGCTTTCATTCAAGAACCTTTTGGCAAAAGGAGGGAAACCATGAGGACGATGACGCTTTCGGACAGAACAATCTCCACGGAAAAAGCCGCGTTCGTAATGGGAATCGTGAACGCAACGCCGGACTCGTTCTGGAGCGAAAGCCGCGGCGGGAGCGAGCACGCCCTCGCGCTGGCGGAGGAAGGCGCGGACATAATCGACATCGGCGGGGAGTCCACCCGCCCAGGAAGCGAATATGTGGACGAGGACGAGGAAATAAGGCGGATTGTGCCGCTCATTCAAGCTGTGCGGAAGGAAAGCAGCATCCCCAAATCGGTGGACACGCGAAAAATGCGCGTCATGAAGGCGGCGTTCGAGGCTGGGGCGGACATATTGAACGACATCTCCGCGCTGGAGGACGACGAAAACATGGCCTCCTTCTGCGCCACCCACAACATTCCGGTCATTCTCATGCACAAGCGTGGAACGCCTGGCTCGATGCAGGAAAACACCTCCTACGCGGATATTTTCGCCGAAATCGACGAATATTTGAAAAATCGATGCGCTTATGCCTTAAACAGCGGCATAAAAAAGGATAGAATATGGATTGACCCTGGAATAGGATTCGGGAAGGACACGCGGGGAAATTTCCGCCTCATGCGGGACTGCGGCAGGCTCTGCGGCGGCGAATACCCCGTGCTCATGGCCCTCTCGCGTAAAAGGTGCATAGGCGACGCGACCGGGCGCGACGTGTCGGAAAGGCTTTCCGGGACGATTGCGGCGAACCTCGTTTCCGTCATGAACGGCGCCGCGATGATTCGCGTGCATGACGTGGCGGAGGCGGTGGACTCCCTGAAAATATACTGGTGCATACAAAATTCATAGCAAAAATCAACTGAACGAGGACGAAGCAAGTGTTTTTCATTACTGCAGTGCGGAACATCATAGACATTCTCATCATGACCGTGATTCTCTACTACGCGTGGGAGCTAATCGCCAAAACGAACGCAATCCAGCTGGTGCAGGCAATCATCATCCTCGCACTCATCGCGTTCGCAATCATTTTTCTCGACCTCAAGACGCTCTCGTGGATCATAAAGACAATCGGACCGCAAATATTGATAATCATGGCGTTCGTGTTCCAGCCAGAACTCAGGAAAATATTCCTCAGGCTCGGGCAGAACATCAACTTTGCATCCATTTTCAGGCGCAACAAGACGAAGAACACAATCGACTTCACGCAGGTGATGGAGGGGGCGGAAACACTGTCCAAAATGAAGAAGGGAATGTTGCTCATTTTCCCCAGGAACACGAAAATCGACGACGTCATAGAGTCGGGCACACGCCTTGACGCGGATTTGACAGCCGCGCTCCTCATCACGATATTCGGGCATGAGACACCGCTCCATGACGGGGCCAGCATAATCGAAGGGAACAAAATCATCGCCGCAGGCTGCTTCCTCCAGCGGCTCTCCGAGCGGGCGGACATCAAGAAAACGTTCGGGACGCGGCATCGCGCTGGTCTGGGGCTTTCCGAGGCAACGGACGCGGTGGTTCTCATCGTCTCGGAGGAGACCGGGGCAATCAGCCTTGCCTACGACGGGGACTTGAAGTACGGCTGCACGAGCAGCGAAATAGTCCGAAAACTTGAGGAGCTTTTAATCACGAACAAGGACGGCCGCGCATGATACGGAACAAATCGATACGAAAACTAATCGGTCCGAACAAGGCCGGGAAAGAAAAATTCATCACGATAATCACCCACAACTGGAAGAAGAAAATCATCTGCTTCGCGCTGTCGCTCCTTCTGTTCATCTACAACATGAACAAGGAGTGGACGCTGAACGGAAAATCGTTCAAGGTGCCGCTCACCATAAAGACAGGCGAACTGGTGGTCTCGGCCCCATACACGCCCACGGTGAGCTTCACAGTGCACGATTCCACGGAAGACCTCAAAAAGCTCTCCGAGGCGGACTTCAACGCATATATCGACACCACCTACATCACGGCGGAAGGCGACTACAGCTTCCCGATTCTTCTGGAACTGTCCGAGAACGCGCTGAGTCTTGACCCGCTGGAAATAAAAGTGACACCCGAGTCTTTGCGGCTGTCCCTGGAACAGCGGATTGACGGATTCATCAACATCGAGCCTCTTTTCGGCGGAAAGCCTGCCTTCGGCTACGAGGTCACATCCGTTTCTGTGGAGCCGAGCCAGCTTGAGGTGTCGGGACCGAAATCCCTCGTAAAGAACGCGGGGAATCTGGTGGCACAGACAAAACCTCTTTCCATCGACGGAATGAAGACATCTGTTGAGCAGAAAGTTAATGTGCAGGTCCCGAACGCGCACCTTGACGCACAAAGCACCGAGGCGACAATCTTCATAAAAATATCGCCCATACGCACAACAAAGACGTTCGAGAAGATTCCTGTCAAGCTCATAAATGTCAGCCCGGAGCTGGAAATTGTGCGCCAGCCTGAGCCGGTCACACTCACGTTTGAAGGGAACCAGGCCGACCTTGAGGACTACAAGATTCCAAACAATTTCGTCACCGTGGACTGCTCCGCCATCCATGTGGCAGGGGCGTACAACATGAAGCTCACAGTGAACAGCCCGAAATATTTTTCGGAATCATCATCAAACCCAAAAACAATTTCGGTTGTGTTTAATGAGAATCAAAATGCGGACGAAAATATAAGAGAGAACTAATATGATTTTCGGGATTGGCACGGACATCGCAAAAGTTTCTCGCTTTGAAAAATGGGTTCTGGACACCAAGATGATTGAGCGTTTTTTCAACCCCTGCGAGATTTCCCAGTTCACCGGAACAAACATGAAGCATTTGTGCGAGCATTATGCTGCGCGCTTTGCGGCAAAAGAAGCGTTCGCAAAGGCTCTGGGAACCGGACTTGTGGGGCTTGAGCTGCGGGACTTCGGCATTCGGCGCGGCGAGGACGGAAAGCCCGAATTCCTGTTCGGGGAAAAAACTGGTGCGTACATTGGGCGCATAGTCGGAAAAAACTGGAAAGCGCATGTTTCGCTGTCCCACGAAAAAGAGTTCGCCGTGGCGTTCTCGGTCATCGAAACGGAGCCGTGACAAAGATAGGAGGATTTTATGCTGAGAAATACCAAGAAAAAAGAAGAGACACCAAAAAAGACCAAGATTTCTTTCTGGTCCAAGGAAAAATGCAGATGCCCGGTCTGCCAGCGCGAATTTGACAAGGAAGAGATGCTTTCCGGCGGCGGGCGAATGAACGCAGGCGAATTGACCGACGAGCTTCACCGCCTGTACATCCCGTCAAAAAACTACGGGCTAATCGTACCGCTCCTCTACTCGGTGGGCGCGTGCCCGCGCTGCCACATCGCGCTTTTCTGGAGCGATTTTTCCGAGCTTGCGGAAAAGGACGTGGCGGAGCTTCTTGACGGCGAGGAAACGCGGCACAAGCAGGTTGAGACCATTTTCCCGCACTACGACCTCAAAAAGGAGCGCAGCATTCTTGACGGAGCCGCCATGTACTACCTTGCGCTTTTGACATACGACAAAATCCCGCCAAAGTTCTCGCCCACAATCAAGCGCGCGATTCTCTCCCTCCGTCTCGCATGGATTTGCAACCACCTGAACGAGGTCATTCCGGGCTACAACTATGACACCGTGGCAAAGGCATTCTACCAGAAGGCGCGTTTCTTCTACGAGCAGACGCTCCTGAACGAGACGAGCGGAGCCGAGCCGGTGGGAGGGCTGGCAAGCTTCGGGCCTGACATAGACAAGAACTACGGATACGACGGAATCATCTACTTGAACGCGCTCCTTGAATACAAATACGGCCAGACCCAGGACATAAACCTGCGCCTGAAAAAATTCGAGATGAACAAGTATTCCATCGCCCGCATCTTCGGACTGGGAAAATCGTCCAAGGCAAAACCAGGACCGCTTCTTGAAAAGGCGCGGGCGCTTTACGACATCTTCTCCAAAGAGCTAAAGGACGCGAACCGCGTTGACCTTGAGGACGAGGAATAGACGCGGGCGCGGGCGCATATGCGAAACATCCTCCTGGCACTATCCTACGACGGAACTGATTTTTCAGGCTGGCAGCGGCAGGACGCAAACGGAAAGAAAAACGTCATGCGCACTGTGCAGGGCGAAATCGAAACCGCCCTGGAAAAGCTCCTGAAGGGGCCGGTGACGCTCTTCGGAAGCGGCCGCACGGACTCCGGCGTTCATGCCGCAGCCCAAGCCGCAAACTTTCTCTCCCCCATCGACTCCATTCCGCCAGAAAAATACGTCCAGGCGTTGAATTCGTTCCTGCCGCACGACATCAGAATCAACGCGTCAAAGGAAGTCGCGCCTGATTTCAATGCACGTTTCAACGCCACCAGCAGGACATACCGATATTTCATCCATTGCGGCGAAAGCCCCCTTGCCAGCGAAATGCGCTACGTCTGGTCCATCCACCGATTCCCGAACATCAGCGTCCTGAACGACATGGCATCGTGCCTGAAAGGGGAGCTTGACTGCGCCACGTTCGCCGCAAGCGGAGACCAAAGCCTTTCCACGTTCCGCTTCATTGAGAATGCCGTGTTTTTTCCGGACGGGGAAAAAATCGTATTCGAGATTACCGCCAACGCGTTTTTGTGGAAAATGGTCCGGAGCATAACAGGAAGCCTCATATTTTTTGAAAAGTCCGGCAGGGATGCGTCCCATTTCGCAAAAGTCCTCGCATCAAAAAACCGCTCGGAGGCAGGTCCCACCGCCCCAAGCACCGGGCTTTTCCTGTGGAACGTCTCCTTCGACGGAATAAGGCGGCACGCATAAAAAAATCCCCTCATCTTGCCATCAAGGCAGTCGGACGAGGGGAGCAAAAACCACAAAAAACGATTCTATGCCGATTTTTCTTCGATAAGAAGCGTCTCGGCTTCCGGAACTTTCTTGTTCTCCACGATTTCCTTCGTAACCGTGAGCTTTTTCTTTCCCTTCACGCTGGGAGCATCGAACATCAAGTCCATGAGCATTTTCTCGACGATTGCCCGAAGTCCTCGCGCACCGGTCTTCTGCTGGATTGCAGTCTCGGCAATCTTCTCAAGGGCCTCATTCGTGAAATCAAGCTCCAAATCGTCCATCTTGAACGAAGCCTTGAACTGCTTGACTATCGCATTCTTCGGCTCGGTGAGTATGCGGATGAGGTCATCTTTGGTAAGCTCCTTGAGCGCGACATTGATGGGCATACGACCTATAAGCTCCGGAATGATTCCGAATTTCACCAAATCGTCCGGCGTGCACTGGTTCAAAAGCTCCATGCGCTGCTCCTCGCTCATCTTGCCCACGTTCGAGCCGAATCCCATGGAATGGGACGCAATGCGCTGCTCGATGATTTTGTCAAGCCCGACGAACGCACCGCCCAAGATGAAGAGTATGTTCGTCGTGTTGATTTCAATCATCTCCTGGTTCGGATGCTTTCGCCCGCCCTGAGGCGGAACAGAAGCGGCGGTTCCCTCTATGATTTTGAGTAGGGCCTGCTGTACGCCCTCGCCTGAAACATCGCGGGTAATGCTTGTGTTCTCGCCCTTGCGCCCGATTTTGTCTATCTCGTCAATAAAGATGATTCCCCGCTCTGCCGCCTGAACGTTTCCGTCCGCCGCGTTGATGAGCTTCAAAAGGACGTTCTCCACATCCTCACCCACGTAGCCCGCCTCGGTAAGAGTCGTTGCGTCCGCAATGGCGAAAGGAACCTTGAGCTTTTCCGCGAGGGTCTTTGCAAGGAGCGTCTTTCCGCTTCCCGTGGGACCAATCAAAAGCACGTTCGACTTCTCGATTTTTACGTCGTCCTTGTTCTTGAGAGTGGACATACGCTTGTAGTGGTTGTAAACAGCCACGGAAAGAGCCTTCTTGGCGTAGTCCTGCCCAATGACGTACTGGTCCAAGTACTCCTTGAATTCCCGCGGAGTCGGCACCTCGTCCATGCTGATAGGAGCCACATCCTTCACACTGTCACCGGCTATCTCCTGACAAATCCGAATGCACTTGTCGCAAATGAACGTTCCACCGCTGGGAGACGCGACAAGAAATCGGTCTTTGTCGCCCGGTTTTCCACAAAAAGAGCAGTATTGGGCATCATTTCGTCCGAAACGCATCAGCGAGCCTCCACCTTATTTTTTCCGGGCATGACATGATCGACAATTCCGTATTCCAACGCCTCCTCGGCGGACATGAAGAAATCACGCTCAATGTCCCTGGCAATCATTTCCGCGCTCTTCTTCGTCTTCTGTGCAAGATAGTCGATGGAAAGCTTCTTGAGCCGCATGATTTCCTTTGCCTGAACGGCAATGTCGCTCTCCTGCCCCTGAACGCCGCCAGACGGCTGGTGAATCATGACGCGGGACGACGGAAGAGCGTACCGCTTGCCCTCAGTTCCGCCGGCGAGGAGAATCGCGCCCATGCTGCACGCCTGCCCCATGCATATTGTCTGAATGTCGCACTTGACGTACTGCATCGTGTCGTAAATCGCAAGCCCCGCCGTAACGCTTCCGCCCGGAGAATTTATGTACATGCTGATGTCTTTGTCGGGGTTCTCGGACTCCAAGAAAAGAATCTGAGCCACAACGAGATCCGCATTCAAATCATTGATTTCACCATCAACAAAGACGATTCTGTCTTTCAAAAGGCGGGAGAAAATATCGTAAGACCTTTCTCCGTTTCCGCTCCGCTCAATGACGAACGGAACATTATTGTTCATCTGCTCATTCATACAAAACTCCGAAAAAACATACGTTAAAAAAAAGCGGAATGCAGCATTCCAGTAGCATTCCGCCCTCAAAGCATAGCTATAATTTAATTGTTTTTGAACAAATCGGCAAATTTAATTTTGTCGCCCTTTGAAACTTTCACCTGCGCAAAAAGCTCCGCATACAACTTCTGCTCTTTCACTTCGTCGATGAGATATTCCTTTGAGCGAGCATCCTCGTAATGCTTTTTTACATCGTCCACGGAAACACCGTTCTGCTCGGCGAGTTTTGCATATTCAGCCTCGATTTCCTCAGGAGTGACGGAAATGTTCTTCTCCTTCATGAGAGCCTCAACGATTATGCGGCTCTTGAGCATTTTCTCGGCATCTCCAGTCCAATCCCTGAGCATATCCTCTTTTTTCTGTCCTGAAGCCGAAATCATTTTCTCAAGCTCCGCCGGCGTTGTCTGGAACTGGCGCGCCATCATATTGAAGCGTCCGTCAAGCTCCGCGTTCAACATGCTTGCAGGAATCTCAAGGGGATTCTTCTCAACAAGCTGCTCAAGGAGGGAGTTCACCTTGATTTCGTTGACTTTTCTGTTCTTTGCGTTCTCAATCTGGCGGGCAATGTCCTTTTTGAGGTCGTCCAGGGTCTTGAATTTCTCGTTCACGTCCTGGGCAAAGTCATCGTCCAATGCAGGAAGGTCACGGATTTTGATTGCCTTTATTGTCACCGCATACTTCTTTGTCTTTCCGGCAAGCTCCGTGTCCTTGTCATCGGCAGCATATGATTTTGTGATTTCTTTTGACTCGTCTTTTTTCATGCCGATGATGTCATCGTCAATCTTGTACACGTTCTCGGCAGTTCCCACAGTGAATACGAACCCGTCGCGCTTTGTTGATGCAATCTCATTTCCAGCATCGTCCTTCTCCACGATGTTGAGCGTAACGATATCGTCTTTTGCAACAGCCTCGCCATCCTTCTTGTCGATAACGACGGCATTGCGCTCCTGAAGCCCCTTCAACTCCTCCTGAACATCATCGTCACCGACTGAAACCTGCGGCTCTTTTACCGTGATTCCGGAAAAATCTTTTACCTCAACTTTCGGAAACACATCGTATGTAACTGTATACACGAAGTCTTTTGAAACATCGAACTCAGGCATTTTCTCAAGAACCGGCTGCGCATATGGAAGCGGGCGCTCAACTTCTTCCTTATCGTTCGAGAAGATGTCGTTCAAAGTCTTGTCGATGAGGTCGCTTGCGGCTTCCATCTTAATCCGCTCGCCGTATTTTCTCTCAAGAACATTTGCAGGAACCTTGCCTTTTCTAAAACCCGGAATCTGAACCTGTTTTACATATTTTCCAAGCGTTTCTTTATAGCTGTCTGCTACATCTTTTTTTGCAACCGTTACCGTCAATTTTGCCGCTGAATGCTCAAGTTTTTCAATTTCTTTTGTGACTTCCACTTTAGAATCCCTCATGTAATAAAATAAAAAAAGCGATTCAGATGAAATCTAAATCGCTTCAAAAGAGCGGAAAACGGGATTCGAACCCGCGACATCCACCTTGGCAAGGTGACGCGCTACCACTGCGCTATTTCCGCAAATAA
>JAFPYB010000157.1 GCA_017412405.1 Treponema sp.
CGTGCTACGAGTCGCAGACTCTCAAGCCCGCGTATCTTATCGTTGTTGACAACTGCAGCACTGACGGAACGGTTGATTTTTTGAAAGAATGGGAAAAAAAGCCACTCCCCTTCCCTGCCGAAGTACTATATCTTCCCACTAATACTGGCGGAAGCGGCGGATTTTACGCGGGGCTTGAAAAAGCTCAGGAAAAAATGTCCGCCGAGTGGATTTGGGTTTCGGACGACGACGGTTTTCCAGAGGCTGACTGTTTTGAGAAAGCCCAGAATTTCATCGATGAGCGCAAGGAAGAAATTCCGGAAATATCCGCGTTCTGCGGCATGTGCGTTGACGGCGGCCATCCCGCCCCAGTCCAGCGGGCGCGCATTGTAAAACGGCTTTGCATACGGCAGGAAATGCCAGTCCCGGAAAGCGAGTTCAAGAAAGGAACACCTTTCAAAATCGATTTGTACTCCTTCGTGGGAACAATCCTGAAACGCGAGGCGCTTTTGAAGGCAGGGCTTCCGCGAAAAGACTTTTTCATTTACCAAGACGATTACGAGCACGCAATCCGCATGGGCAAAGTTGGGAAAATCTACTGTGTTCCGAGCATCGTAATCCACCACAGGGACAACTACAACAAGAGCAGGGGCGCATCGTGGCGCGACTATTACGCCACGCGGAACATCGTAATCACGTACAAGGAGCATTTGGACGCGCCGTCCCTCATGGTCAGAATCGCACGGAGGCTTCTTGTGGCATATGTGTCGCTGAACAAGACAAAAATCCGCGTCATAAAGGATGCCATAAGAGACGGGCTGAACGGAAAGACCGGGCTTCACAGCGTATATGTGCCAGGATGGAACGGGTAAGCATATGACGATACAAAAAATCCTATTTCCAAGCAAAGAATTGTGCAACGAACATGAAATGTATTTCCGCGGGGTGGAAAAATCCGCAGTAAAATCCGACGGCGGCATCGTTTTCCTAAAACAAGGCGAAGCGCTCTCGTTGGACACATATTTCAACTCGTTCCCCGTTGGAACATGGAAACGATACACAAGACTTGAAGCCCTCCAGTTCTGCTTCTGCGCCGAATGTGAATGCACAGTCCGCATATTCCATGCCACCGCACAGGCAGACTATAAGCGTGTCTCTGCATTGCGGCAGGACGAAAATTTCAAGTTCGACATAGACGGGACAAGCGCAAAAATCAAGGAAGCCATACACGTTTCCAAGCGGGAAATTGCGTGCAAAACAGAAACGACAAGCCGTGACAGAAAAACATTCCATTCTGTTAGGATAAGCCAGCTTCCAGGCGACGGCATCATGTACGCCACAATAACCACAGAGCGCGACACACCGCTGGAGAAGATGCGCTATGAGACAGAGGTAGGCAGCACCAAGCCGAACGACATAAAAATTGCCGTGGGCATATGCACGTTCAGACGCGAGGAAGCACTCATGCGCAACGTGGAAAAAATCAACAGGGAAATCATCGGAAATGGCTCATCCCCTCTGCACGACAAGCTTGAAGTGTACATATCGGACAACGGGAAGACAATTCCGAGCAACGCTTTTTCTTCCGACAAAATCCACCTGTTTCCGAACGTGAACTTGGGCGGGAGCGCAGGTTTTTCGCGGACAATGATTGAATCTATCTTCCACGACAGCGAAAAAGATTTTTCCCACATCATTCTCATGGACGACGACATTGTGCTTTCCACGGACACGTTGGAACGTACGTACCAATTCCTCTCTTTCCTGAAAGACGATTTCAAGGACTCAATGCTCGGCAGCGCGATGTTCCACGACGACAGGCGGTATTGCCAACGGGAAAATGGAACATTGTTTGACGGAACATTTCATTTTAAAGCTATGGGGCGGTTCTTCGATATGCGGGAAAAAGAATTCGTCGCCCTGAACACGAACCGAGCCAACGTGAATTATCAGGGCTGGTGGTACTGCTGCATTCCGTCGCGCGTCGTCAAAAAAAGAAATCTTCCAATTCCTTTTTTCATACACTACGATGACATTGAATACGGCATACGGAACTCGCAGCACGAGCTAATTCTCGTGAACGGAATCTGCGTGTGGCATCCGCAGTTCATCAACAAAGATCCGGTTTGGATAACATACTACAACAGCCGCAATTTTTTGGTGGTCTCCGCGCTCTACGACTACAATTCCGCTCTTAAAATCGGCTATTTTCTGACACGGCTTTTTCTGTGGTATGTTCTGTCATACCGATACGAAGACTCCTTCCTGCTCAGGAAAGGAATCGATGATTTTTTGAAAGGCGCGGAACATTTCAAATGCCAAGACGCGGTGAAACTCCATGAAACCGTGCTTGCACACAAATATAAGCGACAAACGCCAGAGGAGCTTGGAATTGACCTAAGCGGCACGGCAGTTGCCGTATGTTCCACAAAACTGATTTCATCGCTTGTGCGCCAGCTTTTCTGCACGCTCCTTCCCCTCAGCAAAAAAATAAGGGTTTTTGATTTTGCAAGATGCAACTTCATGTTCAACGCCAGACGATGCTACGTCTATGACAGCGCAAACAAAAGCGGGGTGCTTTACGAGAGGTGCATCAAGTCATTTTTTCGGGAATCGTTCTTGTTCCTCAAATCGATTTTTTGCCTTATCCTCACATTCAGCAAGACAAAAAAACAATTCAAAAAAAACATGAACGATTTTACGAGCGTATCATTCTGGGAAAAGTACCTCCAGATATGAAACGCAAAATCAAACGCGGTCGGAAACATGAAATTTCCGACCGCGCCCGTTATTTCTGGTATTTAATCGTAGTGTCGTAGGGGGTGCTCGTCCAGTCAGGCTTGACGGTCATTTTCAAGTCGGAATTGAGCGCAATCGGCTTGTTGAACGTGTATGAGCGGTGCGTCTCCTTGCAGTCGAAGGA
>JAFPYB010000158.1 GCA_017412405.1 Treponema sp.
ACGGCTTTACCGATGAGGAGATGAACTATCTCAACGGATTTGTTGAGAGTACGGCTCATATTATTATTCGCCTTGCTCGCTGCGGAGATTTTGAAAATGTCGCAAATTATTAGATTTGAAAAATTCCGCATTTGTTTTTGGTCTGATGAGGGAGAACCGCTCTTTTGAAATCATCGCAAAATGGCAGGAATATTTCGGGCAGATTTCTTTCTACTGCTGATTTTTGGGGGTCATCCATGAAAAAATCGGTTCTATTTGTTGTGCTTGCGTTTAATTTTGCCCTCGCCTACTGCGCCCGTGCACCCAAGTGGGTGGACGACGTGGAGGCAGAATACCCGAGGGAGACGTACATTGCGCGGCTTGGCTCCGGAACCACGGCGGAAAACGCCCAGGCTTCTGCCGTGGGGCAGATTGCATCGTTTTTCAAGTCGGAAGTCGTGGTGAACACGAATGCCACACAGAACTTGCGGAACGACGGCGCAAAAACCGAGAAGAGGCAGGAAATAGACCAGCGCGTGCAGGTGGTCTCAGATATGTCGCTCACTGCCGTGGAGTACAACACGCCCTACTACGACAAGCGCAAGAAGACATGGTTCGTGGTGGCGTACATTGAGCGCGCCCAGGGCTTTCAGGCGGTCTCGGCGCAGGTTCACTCGCTCCGCGCGCGCTACGACTCGTTCCTGGAGCTTGCCCGAAAGACGGAGGAGAGCTTGCTGCGCTACAAGTATCTTGTGAAGGCGAGGGAGACCGGCGAGGAGCTTTTGTCCGCGCTCAACATGGGATTTTTGTTCGATTCGTCAAAGAAGGGCGACTACAAGGATTTTGTCTCTGAGCTGAACGGGAACGAGGAGCTTGGAACGCTTGATTCATTCCGTGTGCCTGTTTTCGTTGAGTCCAGAGGCGATTATGAGAACACTATCACGTCAAAAATCGTGGAAGCCCTGAAATCATGCGGATTGTCGCCGTCATATGACAGAAAGAAGCCTGGGGATGCGATTCTTTCAATTCAAATCGACAGCAATGAAAAATCCTCCGACGAAATCTGCACTGTCTACCCCGAGGTGAGCGTCACGCTTTTGAGCGCGGGCGGGGAAAAGACTTTCTACAGCTGGCAGCACTCCTGGGGCAAGACGGCAGCCTTTTCCCTTTCGGGGGCGCAGAAAAAAGCGTTTCCCAAAATAGCGGAGGAAGTCAAATCCTCGCTGCCAGCCGATTTTGTGGAAAAGTTCCTCATGAAATGAGCGGCGGAGTGGCTCGGAGACTGGAGAGCCAGCCGAGAGCATTGGAAGATTCCTCGGCTTCTCTCGGAATGACGGCGATTCTTGCCCTCCTTGTCTCCCCGCCCCCGATGCGCTACGCAGTCACTTTCTTGAACGCCTCCAGAACAGCCTCGTCGTGGGAAAGTCCCCGGCTTTCCGCGCTGGATATTTCCACGAGCATTCGGTGATAGTCGTTGGGGACGATTTTCTTGAAGTGCGGGAGATATGAGCCTAAATCCGCGAGAATCTTGGACGCGAGAGCCGAGCCTGTCTCCTTTTTGTGCTGGGAAATCAAGTCTGTGAGGATTTCTATGTCGTGGGCATCGGTCACTTCGTTCATGGAAACGAGCTGCTTGTTGAGCCGCTGGTACAGGTCGTGTCCCATATCCAGGACGTAGGCGGTTCCGCCCGACATTCCAGCCGCCAGGTTTCGCCCGGTGCGCCCGAGGATTACGGCGGTTCCGCCGGTCATGTATTCAAGCCCGTGGTCGCCGCAGCC
>JAFPYB010000159.1 GCA_017412405.1 Treponema sp.
AATAATCAAAATATGTCTGCGAATAAAATTCATTCTCCACCCATGAAGCCCCTAGAACGCTCAAAATGCGTAATAAAAGCCGTTAATCCATTATATATGCCTAAAGAAAGTTTTTGCAAGTAGAAATTATCAATTAGGTTCTTGGCCTCGGCCTCGTTGGAGACAAAGCCCAGTTCTATGAGAACGCTTGGCATATTGGCGTTCTTGACCACGAACCAGTCGTTCGCCTTTATGCCGCGTTGGTTCGACAACGAGCCGACCTGCGCCTGAATTCCGTCCATGATGAATTTCGCAATCAAAAGACTTTCAGAAGTATATTCTTCTTCCGTAAGAGAATTTAAGATGTTAAAAAGATTTTTGTCAACATTTTTATCTTTTTCCAGCACCGTTCTCCTATAATCGGGCGACAGATACCACGTCTCGTATCCTGTGGCCTTCTTGTCAAGGCTGGAGTTGACGTGGATTGAAACGTAGAGAATCGCCTCATGCTCGCCGAGCTTGACGGAATTGGCGATGTCAGTGCGTTCTTCCAGCGAGAGGAACACGTCAGTGGAGCGCGTCATGATGATTTTCTTGTCAGGGTACGCCTTCTTGAGCCGCGTGCACAAGAGGTTGGCGGTCTTCAGGCAGATGTCCTTCTCCTTTATCGTGACGCTCTTCCCGTTTATCTTGTACGTTGCAAGCGCGCCAGGGTCTTTACCGCCGTGGCCCGGGTCTATGATGATTGCCCCGACCTTGTACCCCGATTCCTTGGTCCTGGTGTTGAAGAACGAAAACGTGTCGTCGATGAATTTTTTCGACACCATGACAGTCCCGTCCTGAAGCTCGGGCGCATCGGTGAACTGGATTTTCGTGTAGTCCTGAAGCACGAACGCGTCCCCCACATGGAAGGCGATTTGGTGCCCGTTCTTTTCAAGCACGCCAGAAGAGCCAAGCGCGTCCCAATAGCATGAGACACCGTTTTTTTCCGCCTCAGAAAGCAAGTTCACGTTCGTCTGGGCAAAAAGAGAAAAGGAAAGCAAGAATAATGCAAAAAATTGAACGAATCGTTTCATTTATTCACTGTCAACCAAATACAAGAGTTCTTGGATTCCGCCACGAAGCGCGGCGTGCCAGAATTTTTTGCCGTCCAGCTCTTTGTGTGTCGGACAAATTTTGTCGAATTTTTCCAGAGTCTTTCTGAGCGTGCAATGATTCCAGTCCTCAATAGAATCAACAAAAGGCTCGATGGTTTCCGGTATGCACGAAAGAGCGCTCTTGTTCTCGCCTATTGTCCCCCCGGTGCCCAGTGTTATTTCCTTCTGGTTTGGAGAAAGCACGAACGCAGACGGAGGGAATCCACTCTCGTCCTCCTCCGTGCCGCCAGAAAGGAATTTGTCTGTTTCAGGGTTGTTCGGCTCAAGGCGGAGCGTGATTGATGAAACAGCCTCGTGGGCGGAACTGTACGCCTTTTCGCCGGAAAGAGCCACCGCGATGATGTTACCACATTTTTCCACGTTGTTCCGAGGGAACGAAACCGTGTCCCCCACTTTTGCACGAGGAAGAACATCCCGCACACCGTAGATGTCGCGCACTTCGTCAAGCCCGTAAATCTGCGCGATTTTTCCAGGGATAGAAAGCCAGGCCCGCTCCGCGCTCACCAAGTTGCTCTTGATTTCATAAAGCTCGAAGGGCTGCGCCTTGCCCCGCACGCTCGGGTGCGGCTGCCACGGAATGGAGCGTCTGTTGGCAAGCAGGTAGTCAGGCTCTTTTCCAACCGCAATCTTCATGGCTTCCTCGGTCAAATTCATGCCGCTGGAATAGGGGAAAGTCCAGCCGCTCATGTAGCCGCCCGAAAGCCGCGCCGCAATCTCGCCAATCATGGGGCCGTCCTTAGTGTACTTGATGTCGGCCTTTGCCACCCCGCAGGTGAGACCAAGAGCCTGAATGCCAAGCGCGAACGTGGCTATCAGCTCGTTCTTAACGATGGTGTCGGCAAGCGACGGAAGGGAGTGCCCCATCTCGATGAAGTAAGGCGGATAGAATATGTGCCGGTCTGCAAAGCCCGTAATTGTGAGCGTCCCGTTGTAAACAATGGAGTCGATGGAGAACTCGCGCCCCTCCATGTAGTCCTCGAAAATGGCACGGGAAGAGCGGGATGCTGACACCGCGTTGGTGACGGCAGGCAAAAATTCGCCCTGGTTCCGCACCAGGCGGCAGCCGCGGCCGCCCATGTTGTCGCAAGGTTTCACGACTTTCGGGAATTCGATTTTGCCACAGTCCGCATCCTTGGAAATGTCGCCAATCTGGGATTTCTCTATTTCGCGGAAGGCGGGGCTTGGAACGCCAGCGCGGGAAAAGCAGCCGCGCATACGAACCTTGTCGCTGGCGTTCAGGCACGCCTCGTAGTCGTGGCACGGGAAGCCGAAATGGTTCGCCACATACGCCACGTTCGCCGAGAAGTCCGTCCCGGCGGTGAACACCCCAGCCAAGCCGTTCTCCCCATCCTTGCCCAGCTCCAAGGCGAGCTTCAAAAGCGCTTCCTTGTCCTTCAAATCGATTGGATAAAATGAATCGGCAAGAGGAACCGACACCGCGGCAGGGTTCGCGTCCACGACGACCGCCTCAAATCCCAAGTGCTTCGCTGCGAGAATCGCGGGTTTCTGCATGAGTCCCGCACCCAAAATCATAACTTTCTTCATACTACAAATCCTTTTCCTTCACGCAATAGACCTCGAACGTATCCCCCAGCGAGAAGAATTTGCTGGCGGCAGAATACACCTTGAACATGAAGCCCGATTTTTTCTTTCCGCTCATTCTCGGGAACCGTTCCGGATGATGGCCGGTGGAAACGATTTTCTGCACCTTGAATCCGTACCGCCGCAAAATGTTCGCGCAAGTGGAAGGCTCCCAGAGCGTGTAGTGGTCGGCGGGCGAGTTCTGGAAGAAGCTCTGCGTGTTGAACCGGCCTGAGACACCCTGCGCGGATGGCGTGGAGAATGCGAACACCCCGCCCTTGCGCAAGATTTTTGACACGCCCTTGAGCACCGCGTCAAGGTTCTGGAAATGCTCGATGACGTACCACATCGTCACCGCGTCGAAGACCTTAACGCCGAACGCAGCATCAGGGTTGAACGCCGGGAACTTTGACACGACGGCAGGATAATGGAGCGTGTTCTGGACGTAGTCCACCGCCTCCTTGGACGCGTCCGTGCCGAACACCTGCCAGCCTGAATCGTTCGCCGCATCGATATACGGTCCGAACGCGCAGCCTATGTCCAGAACGCTCGGCGTGATGTTCTTGTTCTTCTTGCGGTAAATCGCGTCCACAATGCTTGTGCGGCGGACGCACTGCGACTTTATCTGCACAAAGTCGTCAAGGTACGTCTTGCCGTACTGCTTCTTGTAGTCGGCGAAGAAATAATCCTCATTGTACTTCGTGTCCTCGCTGTCAACCGTCCACGCCATGTAGATGATACCACAATTCGAGCAGCGGCGGAATGTGTGGAGCGGAGTCCGCGCCTCCACAAAATCGGTGTAGCTTTCGTGGTGCCCCTGGCAAATCGGGCAGGTGAAACGCCGCCCCTTCGAAAGGATGTTCACGGCTTCGCCCAAATTCTTCTTTCCTGCGTCCGGCTTTGCGAAGGGCGAGTCAGGATACAGCTCCGCCGTCTTCTTGAGCGCGTCGAAAATATTGTTCTCGTTGATGTCGCCCTTTTCAAGGCACTTGAACTTGTACTTTTCGGCGAGCTTCACATGGAGGTTCGTCGTGCCCAAAAGAAGCACCCCGCATCCGGCAGCCACAGCCTCGAACGCCGTGAAGCCGTAGTGCGAAATGACCACGTCGTAGTCGGCAAGCTTTTCCCGCAGGTTGTGCACAGGCTCCACAAAAGTCACCTTGCCGCGGATTTTTTCAGGCAGCCGATTTTTTGCAGCCTCCACGTCCTGCACGATTGCGGTGGCTTTCAGCTCCGAATTCTTCTTGAACACCTTGGAAAGCG
>JAFPYB010000160.1 GCA_017412405.1 Treponema sp.
ACCGGCGAAAGGCAGCCCAAGGGAGAATGGACGACGATTGCCGCGTCACGAATCATGTAGGAAAGGACTTCCGCACAGCCTTGCGAGCAGTCGCTGCACTGGGAGTAGATTCTCTCGTCGTCCTTTACGGCCCGTTTGCTCGAATCTTTCTGCAATTTGCTGGCTCTTCCGTGGAAGGCAAGCACCGCGCCGAGACGGTTGTCGCGCGTCTCGACTTCTGATTTTTTAATGTCTATAGCCATTTTAGTACCTCTGAATTTTAAATAAGGCTAGATTTCCTTGTAATCAAAGCCCGGAAATTTGTTGTCGTTTTCAAGAAAATATTTCCACATGTCTTTGTAGAAAGTGTCATCCGGGAATTCCTGGATGACTTCCTTCAACGCGCTCGCGTAGACCTCGATATTGAAGAATTCATTCAACTTTGCGTGGGATTCAATGTAGTTCCAGCCTGTAAGAATCTCGTAAATCGAAAGGACGCCGTTGTAGTTGGGGTCGGGATTGTAAGAACGGTCGCCGTTGGACTCCTTGTTGTAGATATATCTTGAGATGTAGTCGATGTCCTCTCCCGTGAGCCGGGCAAGGCTTTTTACAGATTCCTCAGGATTCGTGACATAATCCTTGTAGGCACGAATCTGACCTTTGAGATACGCCTTGTAAGCATCCTTGTTTTTGTCGAACGAAGGACCGTAGGCATACTGGCGGCAGCATACATAGTCTTTCTGAAGGTTTGTAAGGTGGAAGAGATGCTCAAGCCCGATTGAGCGGGCAGCCTCAAGGTATTCCGAAGAAATCAGCCCGATGTCCAAAGTGCCCTTTGCGACGGCGGAAGAGATGGCAGGGTAGCCGTCGATGATTCTGTAATTCAAATCCTCGCCAACTTTGTAGCCATAGTTGTTTCCGAGTGCCGCCTTTGAGACCATTTCGGCGGTTGAAAGATGGATGACACCGATTGTCTTACCCTTCCAGTTTTCAGGATTTCGCAAAAATTCCGCCTCCTCTTTTCTTGCTACAACTTCCATTCCGCCAGAAAGAGTTCCCGCAAAAATCGTGAGGTTCGCACCCTGGGCGCCGTAGCTGATTGGAGGAATAATCTGCTCGTAGGCGGCATCAAGCTTGCCTGCAATAAGAGCTTCCGGGGTACCAATCATTTCAAGCGTAGTGTAGTTGGGCTTGAACCTGTAGGCCTCGAAATAGCCTTTTTCCTGTGCAATCTGAATCAAGGGATTGACGACCTTGTTCGCTGTTACCGCGATGTTGAAGGATAAATATTCGTTTTTCTTTCCGCCGTCCTTCTCCCGGCACGAGACGAGAGCGAATGATGCCAACGCAACTGCCGCCAACCATGTTTTTGTGATTTTTTTCATGTTTGCACCTCTTTATATATTTTTTTTGCCCGGAAAACGCACAGTTTTCTACCGCTCTTTTTCCGAACAGCACATATGGTCAATACGACCACTTTATGAACCGTTTCTTGAACAACTGAATAAGCGAGTTCAGAATTGTCACCACCACCCCGATGAAGATAATTCCCGCAATAGCCTTGGTGTAGTTCGCATAATTCAGCGATGTCCGCACATAGTAGCCCATTCCGCTGTCAGCCCCCAGCATTTCCGCCACGGTGAGCGTCATCAGCGCCGTAGCAAGATGAATCGGAAGAGCATCGACAATCCGCGGCATATTGAAGGGGATGATGATTTTGAACAATATCGTCTTCGTGGGAAGAGTCAGGACCCGCGCAGAATTGATTATCCGCTTTTCCACAAACGACGTGTTGTTGATTGCGCCCATGAACGCGCCCCAGAAAATACTCAGGAAAATGACCGTGAGAGATGCCAGCTTGAACGTGGGCATTATGAGCACGATGTACGGCGTGTAAATGAGGGCTGGCACGGTGGAAATCGCCTTTGCAATCGGGTAGACAACTTTCGACAGCCGCCGGTTGTAGCCCACAACCGTTCCAAGCACCGTAGCACAGACGAGCGCGGCTATGATTCCAACGGCAAGAAGCTGCATGGAGCTTGCAAAACCAGCCAAAATCGTGCGCCAATCGTCCTTGAACACAGTGAACACGTTCTCGGGAGCGGGAACGAACACATACGGCAAAAGATTAAGGCGGGAAACAACATACTCCCACGCCAGAAGAAAGCCGTAAACGACGGTGAAAATGTCCGTGGCGGTACGCTGGTTTTTCGCCGAAAAAAGCTGCAATGCGTACAAAATCTCGGAAACGACAAGGACAATTGCAAAAGGTAAAGGATTCTTCAATCCGATTCGCATTTGAAGCGCATACCGGCTGGGAAGCAGAAAGCCCAGAAAAATGAACTACCGCGGGTCAAGACCCGCGGTATCGTATGAAGTCACTCGCCGAAGTCAAATTCCAACTGGCTCTCGTGAATCTTCTCATACTCTCT
>JAFPYB010000161.1 GCA_017412405.1 Treponema sp.
ACATAGCTTACAGAGATTGATTTGCGAAAAACTCACCCGAGAAAGCAATTTGGACTTATTTCTTTCTCGGGTTTTTGCGCGGAGGAGCTTGTAAAAAATCAATCTGCATAAATTTCTTTCCACTTTCTGCTATTTTTTGATTCGCCAAAAAAATCTTTCTCACGGCCGACTCACCATGCGCCGCCGTTGGACACGTTCAAGTTCACGCCGTGGATGTAGTCCGCGTCTGATGAAAGGAGAAACTGCAGGGCAGGCACAACGTCGCCAACGCAGGCAATGCGTCCCTCAGGGCTTTGCTCCGCGGTCATCTGCACAATCCGCTCGTCTATCCCCCCAAGGAATTTTGTTCCAATCATGGACGGAGAAACGGCGTTCACGTTGAGCTTCTTCCCCTCGGTGTCGCTGGCAAGAGACTTGACCGCCCCCCACAAGGCGTGCTTCACCGCCGTGTATTCAAGAAGCTGCTTTGGCGGCTTACCCAGCGTTACGCTGCTCAACACCGCCACAATTTTGTTGTGGTTCCTGCGCTTGAGCATTACAGGCAGGAAAGCCCCCACAATCTTGAGGAAAGAAACGACCTGCACCTGCATTGCGCGCAAGAACCGTCCTTCGTCAAAATCCTTCAGCTTCGTGTACAAAAACGGGCAGCTTGCAAGGTGAACTATGTGGGTGGGAGCGTCAACAATCTGCCGGATTTCATCAACGAACGCGCCCACAGCCGCGCCATCCCCCAAATCGCACCGCAGCGTCTTGACTGTGTTCCCGTTCTTCATCTCGATTGATTCAATTTTGGAGGCACTTGAAAAATAGTGCGCCAAAAAAAGGCTCCCCGCATCCCTTTCGTTCAGCCTCCGAATCAGCTCCAGGCCCACATCGCTGGAAGCTCCCAGCACCAGATACTTTTTCTCCGCCATTACCGCACCATCCCCGCCTTGATTTTTGCCCTGTTCACTTTTGAGCCGTCCTGATTGCGAATCTCCGCCTTTATGACAACCTGCCGCACGGACTCGCTCTTTTCCACAACAGTCCCCCGCACAGAAAGGCTGTCGCCCACAAAGACGGGCTTGGCAAACTGAGTGCTGACCTCCTGCAAAAGGCAGTATTTTCCAGGCAGGTACATACCAGCAAGGCGCGAATAGAACGAGGAGACGAGAAGACCGTACACCACCGCGCCGCCAAACCCGTTCTCCCGGGCAAAAGACGCGTCCGTGTGCATGGGGTTCTCGTCGCCGCTCAGTGTGCGGAACGCATCCATCATCTCCTGGGTGACGGTGACGCAAAAGCCCGCCTCCATGCCCACCTGAATATCGGAAAATGCGTACTCGTTCATGGAAGCATCGTTATTTTGAGCGTTCGATGATGATGTTCACCATCTCGCCCACGTTCTTCATCTTCTGCGTCTCGCCCATGCTGAACTTGACGCCGAATTCCTTCTCCACCGCCACCACAAGGTTTATGTGGTTCAAGGAATCCCAGTCCTCAATGTCCGCCGAGGAAGTGTCCTCGCCCACGGTGATGTCCTCGTCGTCGAACACATCCCGGAAAACATCGTTCAGCTTCTCAAAAATCTCGTTTCGTGTCATTTTTCTCCTCCAAAGTATGCGCGCCAACCACCGAAATCACCGTGTTGCGCTTCTTGTACTCAGCCACAGAGCCCACCCATGTGGTATTTCCGTTTTCATCCTCGCCCGCCTTGGAAAATCCGTGGAGCGCGTAAAAATCCCTCACCATCTTGTTCTTGGCGGTGGGGAAATAATATCCTACCACTTTTTCGATATTTCGTTCCGCGCATTTTTCCATGAGCGCGTCCATCATCGCATATTCCATGTCCCGTTTCAACACGCGGCAGCTCATGAGCCACAAATCGATGTGGAACTCCTTCCCGCCACACGGCCAGCCACCACCGAAACGACGCCGTTGTCGCCGAACTTGTCCGAAAGTTTTCCGTAGAGCGTGATGCAGTCCGCATCCGCCGCAAGGGACTCGATGTCCGCCTGAGTGCACCTCTTTGTGGTAAGGTTGAACTGGTTCGACTTGTTTGTGAGCTGGGCTATCCGCGCCATGTACAGCGGACAGAACGGTCCAATCTCCGCCTTCATCTCAAGAGAGCGAAGGTAGTCCTCGTAGCTCGAAAAGCTCGCCTCAAGCTGCGCCCTCGCCACATTCGCGCGGTACATCTCCGTCCGCTTCAAGTCGTCGGCGGAAACGACAGTCACCTCAAAAAAGCCGCTCCTGTCAAGAATCGGTATGAACGACGATATGTCGCCCTCCCCCTTTCCCGTCACCTCGGGAACGGCGCATCCGCCAACCTGTGTGCGCACAATCTCCCGCTCGGCCGGATTGTCGTCCACGAACACGAAGGAGTCCGCGCCCAAGTTAAGCTCACGGGCAATTTCCGCCATATTCTCGCTCTTGGGCTTCCAGTTCGCCTTGAAAGACACAAAATCCTCGAAAGAAAGCACGGAGTCCGGGCGGGAAAGGCCTGCGCGGGCGTTCTCCTCCTCGTTCTTCGAGTCCACGGCAAGAAGCACGCCCATGTCCTTGTGCGCCTTGACGTAGCCCTGGAACTCGGAATAAAGCTGCGCCACAGGCGTTTCCTGCCCGATTTCAATGTTGTCCGCCCCGTCGTCGCCCACCACGCCGCCCCAGAGTGTGTTGTCAAGGTCAAGGACGAGAGCCTTCTTGTTCTTCCCGAAAAGCGATTTTACGATGTTTGCCACATTGAAGGCAAATTCAGGAATCGCCTCGAAGGAAAGGGCGTACTTGTACATATGCCAGTAGAATGAATCCGCCCATTTCTGCACGCCGAAGCACGATGCAAGATAATTGATGTCGTTGATGAAAAACGAGTCGTGGCTTTCCGCGTACTGGGAAAACTTCATGTTCAGGCGCATGATGAAATTCACCCGCCCGTGGATGTCGGAAAAGTCCTTGTTCCCCAGCAGGCGGAAAAACGGCGGCTCAAAATTGTTCTGTATGACGGGACAGCGGTACACTTGGGCGATTTTGCGCCAAAGAGCCTCAAAATGGGCAAAGGTGTCTTCCACCAGGGACGAGACAGATTCCGCGCTGTCACCCAGACGGGGAAACTCCCGAATGTTCCGAGCCGTGGTGTGGATAAAAATTACGTCCGGCTTGAAGGCAGAAAGCTCCGGATTGTCGAACATCACATCGGAAAAATACTGGGCATACTCCGACTCGTAGAACTCGCCCTCGATTCCGTAGTTCAGAAGGAAAAGCTCAAGCACGTCCTTTATGTCGTGGGTGGTGGAGCCGCCCAAAATCGCAATGCGCTTTTTGATTCGCGACGTGCCGTCGGAAAAGAGCCGCCGCCTGAGCGATTTTTTCTTTTTTAGAATGAATGAAGAATCGAATGGATATTCAAGCTCCCGCACAATCAAAATCCTCCGTAAATGAATCCGCCCGCGTCAAAATCAGGGCCGTACATGCCGAAAACAGCCACGCCCACAAAAAGGGCAAGGAAGAACGCCATGCGCACGGCAATGTTCCGCCTTGAAAGAGCTGCACGGAACGCGCTTGAGCGCTGGCGGCTGTCAATGGGACCACCGGACAGAACCTCGAAGCGCTCCACGAAAAAGACAAGGAGCATGAAAAATGCCGCCACCCAAAAATCCCCGGCGCAAAAGGACGACCCGCCGAACGCGCGGAAAAACGACGCGCCGGAAGGGGAAAAAGCCCTGGCCCAAAGGGAGAAGCCCGCCAAAAGAGACGGCGCACGGTCAAAGGAAATGCTCGCGGCAAAAAGGAGGGTTGTGCGCACACGGGAGAGCCACTGATATTTCCCCAAAGCGTCCCTGACACCGCAGGCAAAGGAAAGCCCTCCAAGAACGTGGTCAAAAATCTGCCCCAGCGTAATCAGCGCAAAGAAAAAAAGCCCCGAGCCGCAAATGTAGTTCCAGCTTCCCCCATGCCAAAACCCCATGGAGAACCAGACGATGAACATTCCGCACCATGTGGGCACGTTCCTTGCCCAGAAATTTTTCTTTCCCCACCTTGATTTGAGCCGGGCGGAAAAAGCCTGGACGCGCCCAGACTTGAGGAACGGAAACAGGATGTAGTCCCTGGCCCAGTTCCCCAGCGTTGCGTGCCACCGCCTCCAGATTTCGGAAAGACTTTCCGAGAAGAAAGGCTGCATGAAGTTCTCTGGAAGCGGAATGCCCACGCACTCCCCAAGCCCCGCCACAATGTCCATGTATGCCGAAAAATCAAAGTAGAGCTGGAAGGCGAACAAAAAAAGCCCGAAGAGAACAGGAAGCCCCGTAAGCCCGGGAGTGTCGTAGGACACCGCCACCAGAACGGCAAGCCTGTCCGCGATGACGAGCTTTTTCATGAACCCCCAGAGAATGCGCTGCGCACCGAAGAGAAAAGACGGGAAATCGAAGCTGTGGACGGCGAACAAGTTGCTTTCCATCTGGGAGTAGCGGGCTATGGGCCCCGAGGTGGTGATGGGGAAAAAAATCACCCATGCCAAAAATCTGAGCGGATTCTTGGGGAATGTCGATATGCCCCAGGCGCAATCAAGGAAGGAGCTTATGAGCATGAGGGAAATGTATGAAAGCCCCAGCGGGGAAGGCAAATGCACCTCCCCGATTCCGCCCATGCCTGCCCGATGGGCAAAAAAATCGAAAATCCCGGTGAAAAACGAAAGCTCCTTGAACGCCACCAAAAAAACCACGTTGAACACCACAACGAACGCCGAAAGAGCAGACACGCCCCTTTTCGCGCCACGACGGCCGAGTGCGCCCAAAGCGCAGAGAGAGACGTATGTGACCGCCACCGGCACAAAAATCCACAGGGAGGACACACCGCCGTTCAAGAAATAGAACAAAAGGCTCACGCCCAGAAGGACAACCCACTGGAACGCGAACTTCTTGGCGAGAGTAAAATATACTAGCAGGACCGGCAGCAAAAAAACGTAGAATGCAGCCGAGCGAATGTGAAAATTTCCCGCAAGGAACGAGAGCACATCAAGAAAAAACTGCATTGAGCCTTACTGATGCTGCCGCTTTATGACCGTACTCCGCAGCTCGACGATTCGTCTCATATCCACAATGTTGTTTATGATGATTTTGTCGTCCGCCACGCGGATTTTTCCCGCCATGCTGAACTTGCCGATTTCGTCGTTGGCAGCCTCAAAGCTGATTCCGGCCCAGTTGGCAACGTCGGAGACCGAAAGGGAGAACTCGCGCATATTGTCGCCAAGGGCATTTGGCGACATCTCGTCGAACATGCAGAACACGTCCGCCACTTTTGAGTATGCGTCAGGAAGCAGGAGAATCTTGAACCGCCTGCGCTGGTCGTGGACGCGCTTGCAGAACAGGCGCAGGAGCGTGAGCGCAATCTGCGGGTTTCCCGTGACAAGCACCTCAAAGTTGTCCTTGTTGAACTCAAGGCACTTTACCTTGCCGTAGGCAATGCAGGTGGCAGAGCGCGGGGAATTGTCAAGAATAGCCATCTCGCCGAAAATTTCCCCGGGCTTCAGGATGTCAAGGTTCTTGTTCATGCCGTTGGCGCACTTTATCAGCTCCACCTGCCCCTTCTGTATGAAATAGAAGCTGTCCCCGTTCTGGAACTCGCTTATGATGACCTGTCCGTTCTCGTACACTTTTGCGAACCGCTCGAAAGCCGGAAGGCTGAATACGTCGTCAACGGCAAAACCGTACTCCGAATCGAAATCGATTTCATCATCATCATTCTTCTTTGCTTTCTTGTAGTGCGCGTCCGCCGTTTTGCCCATGCGGAGGATTTCAACCCGGTTCTTTGAATTGGGGAATTTCTTTGCGAAAATGCGGCACACGTCAAGGCAGCTTCTCCAAGCGCGATCCTCGTAAAAGGCCTTCGCGACGGAGAAAAGCCCCGTCTCCTGATTGATGACCTCGCCGTTGTTCAGCGACGACTCGATTTCTTTGTGGATGCTCCGAAGCTGGTTGGAGAAAACGCGGAGCATTTTCATGACGAGGGGCTTGTTCCGGGCAAAAAGCGACTCAAGCTCCTGCGGGCTCATGATGATGCACGATACCGCCGACACAGCCGTGACAGTCTCCTCCCGGGGAAAATGACCGAGGGCAGAATTGAGACCGATGAATTCGCCGGGCTTTACAGTGCCCACCTGCTCCGTCCCGGTCTTTATATCCAACGCTTTTATTGAAACTTGCCCCTTCTGCAGAATGAACACACGGTCATCAACGTCCCCGTTAAAGTAAATAACAGAACCTGGTAAATATGACATCGATTTTGGCATTCTTGAACCTCTCACTTTTTGCCGAACCGTCACCTTTCGGTTTTGAAACAGCTTCGTATTTTATTATCGGTGAATTTGATTCTAACATAAAAAAAACAAATAGTGTATCGGAAAATACCGATTGGAACTTGAAGAGATTGACCATCATTTTCCACGGCTCTATTGCGAAAGATTCAAAAGTCTGCTAATTTTGAAACCGGTTTTTTCTATAACGATGATTGATTTACATTCCCACTCGTCGGCATCGGACGGGCAGCTTTCGCCCACAGCCCTTGCCGGGTACGCCGCAGGAAAGGGCCTTTCGGTCTGGGCGCTCACCGACCACGACACGGTTGACGGTCTCAGGGACGCTGCCCGAGCCTGCATTGAGCACAACATCATTTTTTCACCAGGAATCGAACTGAACATACAGTGGCAGAGCGGCGAATTCCATCTGCTGGGCCACGCGCTGCGACGGCTCTCCCCCGAGCTGAAGACAACAATCGATTATCTCACCGAGTCCCGCAGGAACAGGAATCTTGAAATAATCGACAAAATGAGGAAGGACGGCATAGAGGTGAGCCTTGACGAGCTTGAGCAAAAATACGCCACCACCCAGATTGGCCGCCCGCACTTTGCGTCGCACCTCATGGAAATCGGGAAGATAAAGCACCGCCAGGAGGCTTTCGACCGATTTTTGGGCAAAGGCAGGCCGTGGTACGTGGAGCACGCGGGGGAGAACCTTGAAGTGGCTGTGGAGGCCATCAAGACCAGCGGCGGCGTTCCAGTCATCGCCCACCCGCTGTCGCTCTATGTTGGCTGGAGCCACATGGAGGAGACGATTGCCTCAATAAAGGAGCAGGGCGTTGAGGGGCTTGAGGCTTGGCACCCCGCCGCCCGCGTGGGAGAAGCCATGCGGCTGGAGGAGCTTGCGAAAAAACTCGGAATGTTCGTCACGGCAGGAAGCGACTGGCACGGAAAGGGCGTGCGGGCGGACAGGCACCTGGGGCGCACCAGCGGCGACAAGAAAATCGACGACAGGTTCTGGTTCGAGGAGCTTTACCCGCACCTCGGGGATTTCGACTTCACGAAGACCGAGTGGGCGACTGAATAAGACACAGGCAGGCACGCCCCAAGTCGCAAAAAAATCCGCTCCGCGCAGAACCGCCCCGCTCAAACTTCGTGACTGTGCGTAATTGGTATTTGTCTCACCAATTTGCGTTGCAAATTGGTTCGCACGCACAGAACGAGTTTGGCGGTGCGAACCTGCGCACGCGTATTTTTTTGTGTCGGATTGCTTGCTTGGGAATGCGCCCCGCGACTCACCCGAATTATACGGACAGGCTCTCCGCGTAGAGCGAGTTCCGCAAGTTTGCGACTTCTTCCACAGAAAGCCCTGTGATTTTTGAAATCAATTCGTCATTCAACCCCTGCAAAATTGCGTTCTTTGCATTCTCAACCGCGTTCTGCCGCGCGCCT
Source organism: Treponema sp. (assembly GCA_017412405.1). GTDB lineage: Bacteria > Spirochaetota > Spirochaetia > Treponematales > Treponemataceae > Treponema_D. The sequence continues at coordinate 7,721 of JAFPYB010000161.1, forward strand.
TCGCT
>JAFPYB010000162.1 GCA_017412405.1 Treponema sp.
GTGAGCGTGACCTTGTCGCCCTCAGCCGCGCTTTTTTTGTCCGCTGTCACCGTTCCGTTCGTTATTGTGTCTGTAGAAATTGTGATTTTGTAGTCTCCGCTTCCGCCGGAAGAAGTGCCAACATAGTCCGTTCCGCCAGAGCATGAGGCAAAAAGAAGGAACATGAGGAGAGATACTATACTAAAATACCCCCCCCCACTTTACAAATGATTTTCTCATAATGGATTCTCCTCAGAATAAAGATAGATAAGGGTATTTTAACACTAAATATAGGATTTTGGCTAGAAAAATTTCGCTTCGACCAGTCCAAAACTAACAATCGGTCCGCGAGATTTTGCGTAGCAAAATCTCGGTCACTTTTGAGCGAAGCTCAAAAGTGCGAGTCTTATTGCGCGATGAATCCGTTTCGGTATGCCCGCAAAAGTTCCTCCAGCTCGTCAATCTGCAGCTGGATTTCCCTTCCCGTGTCCGTGTCCGAGACATAGTGGCGCGTGGGGAACTTTTCCACGATGATGGTGTCCGACACAATATCGCTGTCGTTCTGGATGACGTTCTCCGTGTTCGTGAATTTCTCGTGGACAACGAGACGAAGCCCGTAGGAATTGCAAACGAGGGTGTAGCCCGCGATTCCGGTCTTCTCGTGGTACGCAGCCGCAAATCCGCCGTCAATGATGAGGAGCTTTCCGCCGCACTTGATGGGGCTGTCGCCCTTCTTCACCTCCTGGGGGACGTGTCCGTTCACGATATGGCTCGTCTTGGGGTCAAGGTTGAATTCGGCAAGAATGGAATCCACGGTCTTTTCGTCCTCAATCTCGTCGTAGTAATGGTTCTTGCGCTCCTTGCTCGCAGCCTTGTCGTCAATGAACATATTCTCGAACGTCGCCATTTTGTCCTTCCCGAACAAAGGCGATTTTGGTCCTTCCCACAAATACCACAGAATATGCCCGCCCTTCTCCCGCTCCTCGCTCCCGGGCTTTGCAAAGTACCCTTTCCGGGCCCATTTCTCCAGCTCGTCGTACAAAGCCTTTCCGGCGAAATCCCTCCCGAAAATCTTCACCACGAGGAATTTTCCCTCCGCGTCCAGCGGCATACAACCGTGGTAAAGAAGATTTCCGTTGAAGACCTTGTACAAATTCCCCTTGCGGTACAGGAATTTCACATGACGCTGGAGTTTTTCGCAGTGCGTGAACGAATAGATGAGACGATTCAAGACAATCTCCTCGTCCTCTGTGAGTTTCGCAGGATTTTTCGGGTCAACGGTGGGCATATCAAGGGAAAAATCCTTCACGTTCAAGCCCCATTCTTTTCCGTCAATTAGAATCGTCTTCTTCTCGAAATCGATTTTGTCAAGAATCAGGCGGTTTTCCATGCCGAACTCAGGATTCTTCCGTATGAGCGCGTCCTCGATTTTGAACTGGATTATTGAAATGGCACGGTGCACGGCCTGGCGGTCCATCCTGCCGTAGTAGCGCATGGTGAACGTGACCAGCGGCGTGAGATTGATTCCGTATCCCTCCTCCAAAACGTCAAGATTGTTGTACCGTGCGCAAAGCCGCACCACGTTCGCGATGCAGGCCTTGTCCCCGGCGGCGGCCCCCATCCACACAACGTCGTGGTTACCCCACTGGATGTCCAGGGAGTGGTAGTTCACCAGCGTGTCCATGATGATGTGCGGTCCCGGCCCTCGGTCGAAAACATCGCCTATGATGTGCAGATGGTCAATCACGAGACGCTGTATGAGGTTGCAGAGCGTCTCGATGAGCGAATCGGCCGCCCCAATCCTGATTACGGTCTGGATAATCTGGTTGTAGTAGCCCTGCTTGTCGATTATCTCCTCTTTCTCGGTGATAAGTTCTTCTATTAGATAGGCAAAATCCTCCGGCATCGCCTTGCGCACTTTTGACCTTGTGTACTTGGACGACACACGGCGGAGCATGGCGACGAGCCTGTGAAGCGTAACCGCGTACCAGTCCGCCATGTCGCTTTCAGACTGCTTCACAAGCTCCAGCTTTTCCTTCGGATAGTATATGAGCGTGGCAAGGCTTCGCTTGACGTTCTGCGTCTCCGTGTTCCCGAACACCTCATCGATTTTTGCCCGTATTGACCCGGAGCCGTTTCTGAGAACATGGCTGAACTGCTCGTTTTCGCCGTGGATGTCGGTCAAAAAATGCTCCGTCCCCTTCAGGAGCGTCATGATTGACTGGAGGTTCACGATTTCGTTTATTACTGAAAGTTCCGTCGGATATTGTCTGGCAAGCACCGAAAGATATTTTTTGTTTTCCATATGAATTCAATTGTAGCACAAGAATTTTAAGCTGTCATTTTTCCTTTCCGCATCCAGAAGCACAACCTGATAGAATTTTCCTTGACAGACCGAAGTTTTGGCATGAAACTATGGATATGTTCACAGGCATTATCGAATCACTTGGAAAAGTTGAATCAATCTCACAGAACGCGTCGTCCCTCGCCCTTGCCATCACCTGCCCCTTCGCAGCGGAACTCACCCTGGGGGAAAGCGTGGCGGTGAACGGAACGTGTCTCACGGTCACTGGCCACACCACCACATCCTTCACTGCCGATGTCACACCGGAGACGTTCCGCCGCACGTCCCTCGGCTCACTTTCATCAGGCTCGGAGGTGAACCTTGAGCGCGCCATGCAGATGAACGGGCGGTTCGGCGGACACATCGTGTCGGGGCACATTGACGGGACTGCAACATTCGTGGGGGCAGAAAAAGAGGAAAACGCCGTGAACGTCTCATTCCGCGCCCCGCTGGAACTGGGCAAATTCATTGTGGAAAAAGGCTCTGTCGCCATTGACGGAATCAGCCTCACAGTCGCAAAAATCGAGTACGCCAATGACGCGCTCTTTTCCGTCGCCGTCATCCCCCACACATGGCAGAACACAACACTTTCGCGCAGGGAAGAAGGAAGCACGGTGAACATCGAATGCGACGTGGTGGGAAAATACATCAGCCATTTCCTGGAATTTGACACCATAAAAAAAGAAGCCCGGGAGAACGCCGAAAACGATGATTTGCTGGACAATTTCATGAGCAATTTCACCAGCTTCCACTAAGGCAGGAAGCAGGGAGCTTGTATAAAATCAGCATGAAAAACAATAAACCTGCTCAAAAAATGAAGTTTTCCGACCAAGACCAATCAAATTTAATTGGAATTATCAAATAATTCATGTTAGAATGAGATATTATGGACGCTTACAAGATTTTACCGGGCAAGCCGCTCGACTACGGAACAGTTATCACGGTCCGGGGAGTCTATTTTTCACTCTTTTCACGCAACGCGACAAAAGTGTTTCTCGAACTTTTTGAACATCAAGACGATGAAAAACCATTCCAGACAATAGAGCTAGATTCAAAAACAAACCGCACAGGCGACACATGGCACGTTTTCGTGCAGGGACTACAGGCCGGGGCTTTGTATCTTTACCGCGTGGACGGCCCTTTTGAGCCTGAGAAGGGCTTCCGCTTCGACGCAAGGCAGTATCTGTTCGACCCGAGGGCAAAGGCTTTCACGCAAGGCACAGTGTTCCGCTATTTGAAGCCCGGAAAAATCCAGTCGATTTCAAAAGCCCCAAAGTGCATCGTCATAGACGACGAGGACTACGACTGGGAAGACGACAAGCCGCTTGAAACGCCGCTCCACAAGTCGATAATCTACGAGCTTCACCTGAAGGGCTTCACAGCCTCGCCCACAAGCGGCGTTGAGCATCCAGGAACATATTTGGGGCTTACGGAAAAAATCCCGTACCTGCAGGAGCTTGGAATCACCGCGGTGGAGCTGCTTCCTGTTTTTGAATTCGACGAGTACGAGAACACGAACACAAACCCGCGCACAGGGGCACGGCTCAAGAACTACTGGGGCTATTCCACCATCGGATTCTTTGCGCCAAAGACGGGCTATGCCTTTGACAAGACGCCCGGGGGCGCGGTGCGCGAGTTCAAGGACATGGTGAAGGCGTTCCACAACGCCGGAATCGAAGTCATCCTCGACGTGGTTTTCAACCACACGGCGGAAGGAAACGAACGCGGAGTCACGCTCAATTTCCGCGGGCTTGACAACTCAATCTTCTACCATCTCGTCCACGACCACCCGGAATACTACATGAACTTCTCGGGCTGCGGAAACGCCGTGAACGCAAACCACCCCATTGTCGCCGACTTCATCATCGAATGCCTGCGCTACTGGGTGCTTGAGATGCACGTTGACGGATTCCGCTTTGACCTTGCCTCGGAGCTTACCCGCGACCAAAAGGGATTTTTGATGACAAGCTGCCCGCTCACCACACGAATCGCCGAAGACTCGGTGCTTCGCAACACGAAAATCATTGCAGAGCCGTGGGACTGCGGCGGCGCATACCAAATCGGAGGATTCCCCGGCGGGCGTTGGTGCGAATGGAACGACCATTACCGAGACGGAATCCGCAAGTTCATCCGAGGGGACGAGCACACGTCCACCGAGGCTGCAACAAGAATCTCAGGCTCCAGCGACCTGTTCGCCATTTCTGGGCGCAATCCGTCCAATTCAATCAATTTTGTGGATGCCCACGACGGCTTCACGATGAACGACCTGGTCACATACAACAACAAACACAATGACGACAACGGCGAGGAGAGCCGCGACGGGAACGACAACAACCTGAGCTACAACTACGGTTTTGAGGGACCTGTCCTGAACCCGAAAATCGAGCGCACGCGAACGCGCCAAATCAAGAACTTTTTCACCACGCTCCTCGTGTCCCAGGGCACGCCGATGTTCGTCGCAGGAGACGAGGTGCGTCGCACGCAGAACGGAAACAACAACGCCTACTGCCAGGACAACGAAATATCCTGGTTCAACTGGGACGATGTTAAAAACAACGCCACCATGCTTGATTTCGTGAAAAAGCTCATCGCGCTCAGGACACGCCACCCGGTATTCCAGCGGAACCGTTTTTTCGGCGGTTCCGCCACGTCCAGGAACAACAACCCGCCGGACATTTCCTGGTTCAACTTTGACGGCACGGTGCCGGACTGGAAGAAGATGAACCGCTTCCTTTCCCTCAGGCTCGGAGGAAAGGCGGAAGGAATCAAGAGGGACGAAGTTCCGTTCGAGGACAACGATTTCTACATCGCGTTCAACATGGACATCCACGACATGACGGTGACAATCCCCAAGCCGTCCATGATTGACGCGCACACGAGCCGCACATGGTACCGCATGATTGACACGTCCATGGAGCACACGAACTGCGCGTTGTTCGACGGGCAGGAAGAGGCTCTGAACTCGCAGGAGCATTATGTTGTCCTTGCGAATTCGATTGTCGTTTTAATTGCAAAGTAATTTTTTTATATAGGAGTAGATTATGAAATTCGATGCAGAGAAATTCAGAGAAAATCTTTCGGCCCGATTGCGCCGACAATATGGAAAAGATATTTCTCAAGCAAACAGCCATGACCTTTTTGATGCAGTCAGTGCGTCGGTTCAGGAATTGATTATGCCAGCATGGATGGCGACAAGAAATCAATATGAGAAAAAGCCGACAAAGCAGCTGTACTATCTTTCGGCCGAATTCTTGATGGGCCGTGCGCTTTCGAACAACCTCATCAACCTCGGAATCAAGGACGAAGTAAAAAAGTCCTCAAAGACATGAACATCAACTTCAACTTGATTGAGGACCAAGAGCCGGATGCAGGACTTGGAAACGGCGGCCTCGGTCGTTTGGCGGCATGTTTTCTGGACTCCTTGGCAACGCTGGACTATCCGGGACACGGCTACGGAATCCGCTACGAGTACGGAATGTTCGAGCAGAGAATCGAGAACGGCTACCAGGTGGAATACCCGGACAACTGGCTCAAGCACCGCGATCCGTGGGAAATCAAGCGTTCTGACCTTGCCGTGACGGTCAAATTCGGCGGAGAAATCAAGTACGGAAAAACGCCCGACGGACAGGACCGATTCTACATCGAAAATGCGGAAGAAGTGACCGCCACCCCGTATGACATGCCGATTGTGGGCTACGACACGAACACGGTGAACACGCTCCGCCTGTGGCAGGCCTCAAGCCCGAACGGATTCGACCTCCAGCTTTTCAACGACATGCGCTACAACGAGGCAGTGTTCCGCCAGAACGAGGCGCAGAACATCAGCCGCGTCCTCTACCCGAACGACAACGGCCCGCAGGGAAAGGCGCTCCGCCTCAAGCAGCAGTATTTCTTCTGCTCGGCTTCTTTGCAGGACTTGGTTCACCATTTTGTGAACAACTACGGAACGGATTTCTCAAAATTCCACGAATTCCACGCAATCCAGCTCAACGACACGCATCCTGTCGTCGCAATCCCGGAACTCATGCGCATTCTCATGGACGAATACGGCATGGGCTGGAACGACTCATGGTCAGTCGTGCAGAAGACATTCGCCTACACAAACCACACGATTCTTGCAGAAGCTCTTTAAAAATGGGACATTTCCGTGTTCCAGAGCCTTTTGCCCCGCGTCTACCAGATTGTTGAGGAAATCAACCGCCGGTTCCTCATCGAACTCCGCGCAAAATATCCCAGCGACTACGACAAGCAGAACCGCATGTCAATCATCCACAACGGAAAAATCTACATGGCCTGGCTTGCAATACACGCGGGATTCAGCGTGAACGGCGTTGCTGCCCTCCATACGGAGCTTTTGAAGAACGTGGAGCTTAAGGACTGGTACGAGCTGTACCCGAAAAAGTTCAACAACAAGACGAACGGAATCACCCAGCGTCGCTGGCTCAAATCATCAAACCCGGAGCTTTCCGAGTTCATCACCAAGAGAATCGGCTCAGGCTGGGAAAAAGACCTCACACTTCTCAAAGGGCTTGAGAAGTACGCCGATGACGACGCATCCCTTGACGAGCTAATCCAAATCAAGAGGCACAACAAGGAAGCCCTCGTCGAATACCTCAAGCACAAGCAGAACGAGTTCCTTGACCCGGAGTCCATTTTCGACGTCCAGGTAAAGCGTCTCCACGAATACAAGAGGCAGCTCTTGAACGTGCTCCACATCATGTATTTGTACAACCGCCTCATCGAAGACCCAAGCTTCAATCCGCCGGCAAGGACGTTCATTTTCGGCGCAAAGGCAGCTTCAGGCTACCGCCGCGCAAAGAGCATCATCAAGTTGATAAACACCGTTTCCGAGCGCATCAACAATGACCGCCGCGTGGGCGGAAAGCTCCGCGTCGTGTTCATCGAAAACTACCGCGTTTCTGTGGCAGAAAAAATCTTCCCGGCGGCAGACGTTTCCGAGCAGATTTCAACGGCAGGAAAAGAGGCATCAGGAACATCGAACATGAAATTCATGGTGAACGGCGCACTCACTATGGGAACAATGGACGGTGCGAACATCGAGATTTTCGAGGAAGCAGGAAAAGAGAACAACTTCCCCTTCGGCTTGCTCACACAAGAGATTCAGGAAATGGAGAAAAACCACTCATACAATCCGCAGCAGTACCTTGAGCGCAACCCGGCGCTGGCAAAAGTGGTGGAACAGCTCGTTGACGGCACATACGACCCGAGCCGCCAGGAATTCAAGGAATTGCACGATTCTCTCATCTACGGCGTTGAAGGCCAGAGGCCGGACGTGTATTATGTTCTTGCGGACTTTGATTTGTACGTCAAGGCACAGGAAAAGCTCGCAGAATCTTACAAGGACAAGAAGGGGTGGGCGCGCAAGGCTCTCATCAACATCGCGAACTCGGGCAAATTCTCTTCCGACAGAACGATTGAGGATTATGTGCGCGACATTTGGAAAATCAAGAAAGTTCAGATTGCTGACAGCGAGGTGAAATAATGGCAAAGCAGTTTCGTAAAAGCACCGACCGCAAGCTCTGCGGAGTATGCGGCGGAATCGCGGAGTATCTTGACATAGATCCAACGATTGTCAGAATTTTGTGGGTCGTGCTGGTTCTCTTCGGCGGAACGGGCATCCTGCTCTACATCATTCTGGCTCTTCTCATGCCAAACTAACATAAAAATGCCCCGCGGCACACTTTCCTGCCCTGGGGCATTTTTTTATATCAGCGGAAGCCCAATGTTGTATTCGCTTTCGTCGGAATGATCCTGCTCGGTGAGCAGCTTCCCGATTTTTTCGATGGCAAGGTGGGACTCGTTCAAGCAGTCATCGGCAAGCTGGAAAAGCGGCATCATGTCATCCCACACGTCCAGCGTGCATTTTACGCCAGCCGCAAGCAGGTTGAGCTTGAATTTTTTTGCCGCATCCAAGAAGATTTCATTCTCGCCGCACTGCATGAACACGGGGGGAAAGCCCACGAGCATATCCCGCGAAGCCTGAAGCGGCGAGACAAGGGGATTGTCGTTCTTGGAGCTGTCAACATAATTCTCCGCGGAAAATTTTATTGATTCAGCCGAAAACACGTCGTCAACAGATTTTTTCGAGCTGAAAATCTCGTTTTTCTCGGAAAAATCAAGCCACGGGCTGAACAAAATCATCTGTTTGACGGAAGCGCGGAACTTGTCCTTGAGGCTCAGGATGAGAGCCACAGCAATTGACGCGCCGCTGGAATCGCCTGAAATGATTATTTCCGTGTTTCCGTTCCGGAGCTGCTCCTGGGCATACAGGAGGCGGAACACATTCTGCAAATCCTCCAGCGCATATGGAAAAGGATGGCTCGGCGCAAGCTTGAACTCCGGCACCACGGCACGGCACGAGACGGCATTAGCCAGCGATGAGACGAATGGCCTGTACGCCTTTCTGGAACCCGCCACGAACGAGCCTCCGTGGACATAGAGCAGCACACGCTTTTTTGAGAACATGGCGGGACTAATCACATCGCACAAAACACCATTATAATCTTTTTCCACAAGGTCAACGCGGTTCGGCAAAAACACCGAAGAAAAAGTATTGTCGATTTTTTCCCTGAATTCCGTAATATCTGATTTTGGGCTGAGAGCGAACGCCCTGAGTTTTTTTATCGCATTTTTTCTTTCTTTTGAAGAACTCATAAACACTAATATAGTAAATTCACTTTCTTTTTGCTATACTTGACCCTATGCCTATCAGAATTCAATCGGATTTACCAGCCCGCTCAATTCTCGAAAACGAAAACATCTTTGTCATGACGGAAAAACGGGCAGCAATGCAGGATATTCGCCCGCTCAAAATCGCAATAATAAATCTCATGCCCACAAAGGAGACGACCGAGACACAGCTGCTCCGTCTTTTGGGAAACACGCCGCTACAGACGGACATTTCCCTCGTCAGGATGGAGAACCACGAGTCCTCCCATGTCAGCACGGAGCATCTTGCAAAATTCTACATTCCGTCCAGTGAAATTTTCAACCACAAATACGACGGAATGATTATCACAGGCGCACCCGTGGAGCAAATGCCGTTCGAGGACGTGGACTACTGGTCGGAGCTATGCGACATAATGGACTACGCGCGGGAAAACGTCTTTTCCACCCTCTTCATCTGCTGGGGCGCACAGGCCGGGCTGTACCACAACTACGGAATCAAGAAAGTCGCGCTGGAGAAAAAGAAATTCGGAATATACAAGAACCACAAGGTATTGGAAAACGAGCCGCTCCTCCGCGGCTTTGACGACAACTTCCCGGTCCCCATGTCGCGCCACACCACGGTGCCCACATCGGCAATAAAAAAAGTGCAGGATTTGGAGATTCTTGCCGAAAGCGAAGAAAACGAAGTGACCATCGCAAAATCAAGGGACAACAGGCTCATCTTCATGACAGGCCACCTCGAATACGACACAGAAACTCTCAGCAAGGAATATTGGCGGGACAAGAACAAAAATCTTCCCATAGACATTCCAAAGAACTATTTTCCCCACGACGACCCGAGCCAACCGCCCGAGAACAAGTGGCGCAGCACTGCGCACCTGTTCTTCTCCAATTGGCTGAACTACTACGTCTATCAGGAAACGCCCTTCGACTACACGGAAGAATCGTGGTTCTACTCAATTTGATTCGCTACTTTTCGTAGGTTCTGAGGATTGTCTCCGCAACGCTCGTCCTCGGCTGGCGCAAGTCCATGCTCTGCTTTTCGATGTAGCGGTGCGCCTGCTGCTCGGTCATCTTGAGCACTTGGATGAGCGTGCATTTTGCGCGGTCAACGAGCTTCAGCTCCTCGATTTTGCTCAAAAGCCTTCTGTTCTCGTCCTCCAATCTGCGCACGCGGTTTTTGGTGGCACGCATGAGACTCACGATGTTGAAGAAAACATCGGGCGACACTGATTTTGGCACGGTGAACACTCCCGAGTCCTCCACCACCGATGAAATTTCGGCAACGCGATCGCTTTCCACGATGAGAATGACACCGCCCGACGAGGAATCCGACGCATGGAGAGCAAAATCGTCCCCCATCTCGTCCGGGAGGGGGGCATCGATTATAACCAAGTCAAAATCGCCCTCCAACAAGGCGCGCCTGGCCTCGCCGCCACTTCCTGCCGTCACAATTCTCGTGAACACCTGAGAAATGAGCAGTTCGGAAATAATATCCATTGTTGTGCTCGTGTTTGAAACAATCAGAACACTTTCCATACACTCACCGCTCCCACACCGAAAAATCAGATTTCACCACGGTCAATCTCGGCAGTCTCGTTCTCGTTCTTTCCCAAGAAATCAAGCAGCATTTTTGGGAACACCTTGTAAATGAAATCACCTTTCTCGCAGTATTTTTTTGCCTCGCCCAGGGACATGGGAAGGCGAATCATGAAGCGAGTCTCCTCCGGGTCAGCATTGAAAAAATCAATGTCGGTCGCCTCTGGAAGCTCATAGTGCTTTTCGATTCCCTCAAGTCCCGCCGAAAGGAGCAGGTACAAATCGATGTATGGATTTCCCGCCGGATCGGAGGCCCGGAACTCCATGCGGGCAGCCTCCTCGTCACCGCTTGGGATGCGGATGAGCTGGCTGCGGTTCTGGCGGCTCCAGCTGATGTATTTTGGAGCCTCGAACGTGCCCAAGCGCATATAGGAGTTCGGAATCGGGTTTGTGAATGGCGCAATTTCCAGGGTGCGGAACAATATTCCTGCAAGGAACGACTTTGCCTCATCGGAAAAATTGTCGCCGGCAAAAAGATTTTTTCCGTCCTTGTAGAGCGAAATATTGATGTGCAGCCCGTTCCCAGGCTTGTCGGAAAGAGGCTTTGGCATGAAACTTGCAAACAGCCCGTTTCTGGCGGCAATTGTCTTGACGACGATTTTGAACGTCTGGAGATTGTCCGCCGCATTCAGCACGTCAGAATATTTGAAATCGACTTCGTTCTGCCCAGGTCCCTCCTCGTGATAGCTCGCCTCCGGGTGAACGCCCATCTGCTCAAGCGTGAGGCATATTTCGCGGCGGACATTCTCGCCCTTGTCGCGGGGAGCCAAATCACAATAGCCGGCCATGTCGTAAGGCTCTTTTGTGGGATTTCCCTTTTCGTCGCATTTGAACAGATAGAACTCGCACTCCGTTCCCACGTTGAAGTCGAATCCTTTTGACCGAGCCTTCTCCACAAGCTCCGAAAGCATCTTGCGGGTGTCAACCTCGAACGGCGTCCCATCGGGGTAGCGCACACTGCAGAAAAAGCGCACCACACGCCCGGACTGAGGCCGCCACGGGAGCACCGCCAGCGTGGATGGATCCGGCACAATGAACAAATCAGATTCGGCATACCCCAAGAAGCCCTTCACGGAACTTGCGTCAAACGTGATTCCCTTTGAGAATGCGCGCTCAAGCTCGCTCGGCTGAATTGAGATTGATTTTATTGAACCATAGAAATCGGTGAAAAACAGCTTGATGAAACGGACATCGTTTTCCCGAACGTACTGGATTGCTTCCTGTTCTGTATACATTTTTTACCTCTCAAAAAGAAATCGCTTCTAATAATGATACCACACCTTTTCACAAACTTCATCAAAAAAAGACATCAGGGCAAACGCATTTTAAAGACTTTAAAAATAAATACTTAACAAAGTATAGTATTTAAAAATCACAAAAACCATTAGAATTCTTTTGGGTGGAAAAAATGACATTGAAAGAATCACTAATGACAATAAAAGATTTCAGGA
>JAFPYB010000163.1 GCA_017412405.1 Treponema sp.
AAGTAGTTCTTGCCAGTATAAGAGAAGCTTATATCGGCGAAAGCAGCTCCCGCAAGCAAACTAGCAAGCGTCACTGCACTTACGATTTTTTTCATAAAAAAATCCTCCATATTTTTTTGCGGGATCTGAGTATGCGAAAGACCCCGATTGAATCGCGCAGAAGCACGCCCAGCAAGGCTTTGGAGGATGCCAAAAATGGATTGTCTACACTTGGTCTACACACACTTTTCGATTTTTTGTCTGGCGGATTTTTTTGGAACGCTCCAGATAGCGGTTAAAGCCATTCCCGCTCCGATTCCCCATGCCTACACATGGTCTACACAAAATGGCCTAAATCCTTGCTGTTGGCGGTTTTTGGGGAGTACAAAACAAAAAAAAGGCGGCAGCATAAAGCCACCGCCCCCAGTCGATGTGACACTGCCGCAGAATATATTAAAAAGTATGGATTTTTTCCGCAGAATCCGATATATTAGAAAAAAAGCACAGCCACGGAGATTTGCCTAGCGGCGAACTCCAACAAGTTTTGCAAAGCAAAACTCGCGGGAACGCTCCAACGTCCCCAAGAACTACGGTTGGTCTTCGTTAGTTGCGAAAAACCGCTTAAGAAGACTTAGGCGGTTATTTTTTACTCTCTGCTTTTTTGCAGGAGAGCGCAATTACCAAGCCCTGCCGCCTGTCATTCCGCGCAAGCGCAAGCGCGTCGAGGAATCTACCCGAGCCAGCCCAAGCCGGTGATTCGTTTTTTTTTGGAATTTATCCCGAAAAGCAATCCAACATGGGTTCTTAGGGCGAAGCCCTAAGCCATGCTGGGAAAGATGGGAGGTTTGGAGGGAAGAAAACCCCGCTTTGGAAGTAGAGGGTTTTCTTCCCTCCAATTCTGGGGGTTCAGGGGCACTCCCCTGAATAATCCTCGGGCTGTCTTGTGGAAAGCTGCTTGTCCGGCACACTGTCAGATTCAACAATCATGTTCATGAGTCCCATCACCGCACTGGACTTGATGTTGTTCGACTTTGCGTAGATTCCGGTCATTTTTATGCTCTTGTGCCCCATGAGCCGCTGCACCGTGAATGGATCTGCGCCGCTTTCAAGCTCCAGCGTCGCGAATGTCCGCCTTGCCGTGTGCCATGAAATCGATTTTGTGATTCCCACCCGTTTTGCAAGCCGTTTCAAAATCGAGTTGCCCACTCTCTCTGTCCGCACCGCGAGCATTTTGAACACGAACGAATCTGGGGAGTCGAAGGGTTCAATCAGTGCAAGTGCCGTCGCGCTTATGGGGATTTCCACAAGACCCTTCGTTTTCACCTGCTGCTTTTTTATCCAAAACGTGCAGTGGTTGTATTTCGACAGCTTCTTTTTTTCGATGTTCGCCCATGTGAGCGTCTGCAAGTCGGAAATCCTCAGCCCCGTATAGCACGCGAACAAAAATCCGCGTTTCACCTCGGCTTCCAGCGAACTCTTTGTTTCTGCGCTGTGCATGAGAACCACGTCGTCGGGGGAAAGCACGTCCTTTTCCCTGGGCGGCTCTTTCACCATCTTGATGTTCATGGCGGGGCTGCGCACGAGAATCCCTTCGCGCACCGCCCGATTGAACACGACTTTCAGGCATCGGATGATTTTGTTCACGCTGCTTTCGCACAGGTGGCTTTCCAAAAGCATCTCCTGGAACGAGCGCACCCACGTTTCTGTTGCTGATTGAAGCTGGATATGTCCCCCATCGGCACTTTTTTTCACCCATTGTAGGCAGTTGTACATGGGCGAATGTCGTTTTTTGTTGCCCACAATCTTTTCTATATAATCAACAAGTTTCTGCTGTGCCGAAATACGGTCGGTGAAATTCCACTCTCCCATGGCGATTTGCAGCTCCCGTTTTGCTCGGAATCCTTCTGCGATGCGCATTTGCTCCCTTTTGCTGCGGGCGTTCGATGATGCCTTCAAGTGCAGGGCTTCCCAGTGATGACGCCGATTCTGTATGATGTCCAAATAGAAGTAGCCCCGTTTTATTCTGATTTTTACGCTCATAACAAAAATTATAATTCTCGCACTGCCGTTTTGACCGAGGGTAAGCGAGTGGAGGAATGATAGTTGTTTCCAAAACTCGACATTTGGACTACCTAAAATTCGCTTTGTGAACTTTGAAGATTCTCTTCGCAAACTTCTGCAAAATTTTGCATTGCAAAGATGTTTATGGTGATTTATCATTAGACTGCTCTGAAAACGGAATGTTGACGGCGGTGTTTTATGACGAAGCTTGAAAAATATTACGGGAAGTTCAAGGAAGACCACAGGCTCACAACTCGGCACGGAATCGTGGAATTTTCTGTTTCCATGCACTACATCAATGAATCGCTCAAAGAAATGGCGCGGCGCACCCAAAGAGAGCCGTCCTGCATAAAAATCCTGGACGTGGGCGCGGGGACAGGGCGGTATTCCATCGCGCTTTCCCACGAAGGCTACGATGTGACGGCGGTGGAGCTTGTTCAGCACAATCTTGACATTCTGCTTTCCAAGCACGAGAAAGTAAAGTGCTGGCCGGGGGATGCGCGGAATATGCCTTTTTTGCCCGACGGCGCGTTCGACGTGACGATTCTGTTCGGACCGCTGTACCATCTGCATACGGTGGAAGACAAGCTCGCCGCGCTCACTGAGGCAAAGCGCGTCACCAAAAAGGGCGGGCTTATTTTTGCGGGTTACGTCATGAACGAATATGCTGTTTTGACATACTGCTTCAAGGAGCGGAACATTCTTTCATGCTTGGATTCGCGCACTCTCGCGCCTGATTTCCACACAATCACGAACGACGAGCGCGATTTGTACAGCTATGTGCGCTTGGAGGACATCAACGAGCTGGACGAAAAGGCGGCTCTGGTGCGGACAAAAATCTTTGCGCCTGATGGGGCTGCCGACTACATGAGGCGGGAGCTGAACGCGCTTACCGAGGAAGAATTCCAGAAATTCATCGAGTACCAGCTTTCTGTATGCGAACGCCCGGAGTTGCTGGGCGCAAGCAGCCATGTCGTCGATGTGCTTTGTGTATAATAGAGGTGTCAAAGTGCATAGGGGAAAAGATGGTTAATCGATTCGATTGTTAATCTGCGTTTCCCTAAATTCATTTTTTAAAAATCCGATAATGATGATAAAGGTCGTGAAAATCAGAAAGCTGATTTTTTGCGGTTATTTTGGGGTGGGGAATATCTTTTTTATGAAAAAATCTTATATCGCCGGCATTTCGCTTTTTGTGATTGCGGCTTTTTTCTCGTTGTCGCTGCTTCTTGTCCTATTTGATTTTGGCGGTATGAGTGCGGCTCACGACTCAGTTTTCTTCGGACTTGGAAAATTCTTTGCGAATGCATATGGTGCCTGTTCCGTTTTTATTCCGATTTTTTTGATTTTTGCCGCGAGCCACTGTTTCATCGCAAAATGGCATTTTCGGACTGGGGTGCTGCTTTCAGGCTCCATCATTCCTTTTTTCACGCTTGTTGGAATAGAAAAAATCTGCCGTTTTTTCGCCCGCTCGGAAAGCGGAAGCATGGTGGGCGCAAAAATTTTCATCACTATTTTGATTGGACTCATGGTCATTGCGCTGGAATTTTTGCTTTTGTCGATTGTGGGAGACATGATTGAGCGCAGGATTTTGACGAGACGCATTGATGAAGACTCTGAGCGGCCGTTTGACACGGAGGAAGAAACTGTTGTCGTGCCTGTCTACAATTCCACCAATGAAGTGCGCGTTGTGGAGCAGAGCGATGAGATTGTGTCAGGCATGAAAAAGTCTGTGGCGGAGGAAAATGGCGAATCGGTTCCTCCCGCCGTTTCCACGGTGCGGGAAGTGCAAAAACCGAGCTTGGCAGAGACTCATTCGCCATCGTACATTGGAAAATTGCTGCACGACTCCATTCAGCAGAAGAATGAGCAGACGGGGCTTGTGTCCTTTGACCGTCTCGCGAATGATGTTGACCGCCTTGATTTGAGCGGAAAGAAAAATCCGTATGCATCGATTTTTGACGAAGCTGAGAAGAAAAAGGCGGAGGAAGAAAAGAAGGCGGCTGCCGAGAAAGCGAAGGAAGAGACTCGCAAAAAGCTGGAGCTTGAGGCAAAGTCCGAGCCTGCACTTTCCCCGATTGACGGAATTGTATTTGACGATGATTTGGGCGAAGAAGAAACGGTGGATGAAGTGACCGTTTCCGAAGCTGAGACCGCTCTTTCTTTGGAAGAAAATGTGTCTGCCAAGGTGCCTTTCAGTGCGGAAGATGAATCGAACGTTTCTGATGAAGAATCTGTTGCTTTTGAAGAGCCTGTCGTTTGCGAAAAAATGACCCCCATTCCAGATGATGCTGGTGTTGTTCCCGATGAGACGGCTGATGCCCCAATCTCGGAACAGCTTTCCCAAGACGTTTCTGAGCGTCAGGACGAGCTTTCGGCGGAAGAAACTGTGAATTCCGAAATGATTGATGAAATTCGGGTTGAGCAGTTTGTGCCGCAGGAGTCGCAAGGTGTGGCGCAAACGCCCAATGTGTCTGCCGATGCAGAATACGACCGAACGCCCATCGGCGAGCTTGAGCCTGATTTTTTCGACATCGATATGAACGCGGACGACGAGGAGCTTGAGGCGGAATTGAGCCGCAAGGAAGTGGAGGATGAAGCCGCAGCTGCCCGAATTGAAGCCGAGGAGGAAAGCGTCCCGGAAGTGCGCGTGAGCCTTGCCCGCGCCAGTGTAATTGCCGACAACGGCGAGCAGTTTGAGATTGAGCGGGATGTTCCCGAAGGAATAGCTGCCGCCCAAAGAGAAGAGATTCCTGTTGCGCCTGGCAATGAAACGGAGCCGTTCGCCATTGAGGACGAAAGGATAGCTGCGGATGACGTTCCCGCTGGGGAATATGCTGTTTCGGAGGAAGAGCCGACGGATGCGCAAGACGCGGCAGGGGCTTTGCCTGTCGAGGACGATTCTGGAGTGCCAAGCTCCGAGCCTGTGGACGACACTGCTTCGGAGATTTCTGCCGAGCCGTCGCTTAGCACATATTTTGGCGACGACGGGGATGAAATTGATGGAAGCGGCATTGAGGACGAGATTTTTGATGAGGAAGAGCCTGGCGAAGAAGTGTTTGTAGGCGGGGGAGACGACCCAATTGCTTCCGAGGAAAGGGCGGACATTCCTGATGAAAGCGACAGTATCTCAGACGAAGGCTCGGAGGCAGATTCAAGGCTTTCAGTTGCGGCAAAAGCTCCGGTTAGACGTAGCTGGGCGAATTATGAAGTATCAACAGATTTGCTTGAAGAATATCCGAACAAAGAATATTGGGTCATTGACGAGGACACGAAGCTTGCTGCCGAAAAACTCAAGCGCACTCTCAACGAGTTCAAGATTGAGGCGGAAGTCACAGGAATCAGGAAAGGACCTGTGGTCACGATGTTCGAGCTTCTTCCGGCTCCAGGCGTAAAATTGAGCAAAATCGTTGCGCTTCAAGACAACATCGCGCTTACGCTTGCGGCAAGTTCCGTGCGCATCGTGGCTCCCATTCCCGGAAAACACGCCGTTGGAATTGAAGTGCCGAACAAGAATCGGGCCATTGTGAGCTTCAAGGAAATCATCGACATGGATTTTCCAGCGTTCAGCACGATGGGAATTCCTGTTGTTTTGGGAAAAGACATTTCGGGCGAGCCGCAGATTATTGACCTTGCAAAAACACCGCACCTTTTGATTGCAGGTTCGACGGGCGCAGGAAAATCAGTGTGCGTGAACACGATGCTTCTTTCGATTTTGTACAAGCGCAGCCCCAGCCAGGTAAAGCTCATTCTGGTTGACCCAAAAATCGTGGAGCTGAGTTTGTACAATGACATTCCCCACTTGCTCACGCCGGTCATCACCGAATCAAAACGGGCATTGCAGGCGTTGCAGTATTGTCTTTGCGAAATGGAGCGGCGGTACGCGCTGTTGAGCGGAATGAGCGTGCGCGATATTGTGTCGTACAACGAGAAAATTGAAGTCGAGCATATTGCGACAGAAAGACTTCCATATATTGTGGTTGTTATTGACGAGTTTGCTGATTTGATGATGACGACTGGAAAAGAGCTTGAAACATCAATCGCGCGTTTGGCTGCAAAGAGCCGTGCCGTTGGAATCCATCTTGTTCTTGCGACGCAGCGTCCATCAATCGATGTCATCACTGGACTCATCAAGGCGAATCTTCCCAGCCGAATTGCGTTCATGGTCGCTTCCAAGACGGACAGCCGAATCATCATTGATCAGGTTGGGGCTGAAAAATTGCTGGGGAAGGGCGATATGCTTTATTCAGGTTCAACTGCGCCATTCCCGGTGCGCATTCAGGGAACGCTGGTGAGCGACGAGGAAGTGGAGAACGTCGTGGAGTATGTCAAATCATTTGGCGAGCCTGAATATATTGACGACGAAATGTTCATTGACGATGACGAGGGCGGAGAGGATGGCTCCATGTTCCACGAGGATGGGCAGGACCCTCTTTACGACCAGGCACTTGAAATCGTCATTCAGGCCGGCAAGGCGAGCGCGAGCTACATTCAGCGAAAGCTCAGTATCGGCTACAACCGGGCGGCGCGGCTTGTGGAGGAGATGGAAGAGCGCGGCATTGTCGGGCCTGCCAACGGTTCAAAGCCGCGTGAGATAATCCATCTGCCGTGACAAATCGTTGAAAAACACCGATTCTGTGGTAGAATGAAACGCGAAGGAAAATGATGGTTGAGGTAGCGAACAGACCGAAACTGATTCTCGGTCCTATGGCAACTCTGAGCCACGAGGCGTTTAGGCGGATTGTGGCGCGTTTTGGCGGTTGCGATGAATATTTCACAGAGATGATAAACGCAGGCTCGCTCATTCATGCCGGTCCTTTTGAAAAATACTATCTCCTTTCTGGGCCTGAGCCTGAAAAAATCGTGTGGCAGCTCACGGGGAATCGTAGCGACTATCTTGCCCAGGCGGCCCGCATTGTGGGCGAGTTGGACGGAATCGGGGTGGACGTGAACATGGGCTGCTCCGCGCCGCAGATTGCCAAGACTGGTGCGGGCATTTCTTGGATGACAAAGCCCATTGACCAGACCGTAGAAATGATTCGCGGGGTGAGGCGAGAGGTAAAATCAAAACGGCTTTCTGTCAAAATGCGCTTGGGCGATGAATCGTTCGATGATGAAAAACTCGTTTCGTTCTGCCGAATCCTTGTTGAAGAGGGAGTCCAGATGATTACGCTCCATGCACGCACAAAAAAAGAAAAGCACCGTGGACACGCGAGGTGGGAGAAAGTGGAGCTTTTGGCGCGGGAATTTCCCAAGATTCCCGTCATTTTGAACGGAGACGTGAAAGATGTTCCATCTTTCCGGGGGGCAATCAAAGCCGCTCCCAGTGCGCATGGCGTGATGGTTGCCACCGCCGCGGCGCAAAAACCGTGGATTTTTCGCACACTTTCCGATTCTCTTCAAGAAGGCGGGGCTGATGCAATTGAAATCGATTGCCAGCAGCTTGCCCTTGATTTTATCGACGATGTGGAAAAATATCAGCCGACCGAGTTTTGGAAGACCCGGCTCCAGCGTTTTTTCGCCTACTATTGCCTCAATTTCAGCTTTGCCCATTATTTTCAAACCCAGATGCTTGGTGCAAAGGATAATGATGATTCAAGAAATCGCGTAAAAGAGTATTTTGAAAAGTGCAAATGTGATAGACTGATGAAGATTTTATAGTGCGGATTGATTTTTAAATTCAGTTCGCGCATAAAATCTATGTCAGTTTTATAAAAAATCAACAAGGAGGCATGATAAAAAGTACATCCATGTGCTTTTTATCATGGGCGATTGTATGTTAAAATCTGCAATCGCTATTCGCGCCCTCCATTGTGCGCGGTTACCGCCGAGGTTTTACAAGGAGAAATCATGAAATCGATTAAAAAACTGGTTGCTGTGTTTACTGCTTTATGTCTGTTCTCGCTCGTTATTGCGCAGGAAGCGGTTCCTGATGGGTCGCCTACTACGGAAGAGGCTGCCGTTGTGGGAATCAACGCGCTTCTTACCACGGATGATGGTTCTCCTGCGCCGGACAATGTTGCCGATGCCGCAAAGGAAACGTTGTCGGGTGTAAAAAGCGAAGTGACGCACTTCATTCACATTGACGAGCTGAAGGCGTATTGGAACCTGAAAAATCTCATAAAAATCATAACGATTGCTATATCTATTTTGATTTTCTGGGGTGTCTACCGTCTTATCCGCCACCTTGTCTACAAGGGCGCGTCGGTCAAGTTTGAGCCGAATGAGGTTAAGACGATTACGAGAATCATCAGCTATATTTTCTATGTCATCATCATCGTGTATGTGCTGGGGCTGTTCGGAATCAAGCTCACCGCCGTGTGGGGGGCAATGGGAATTGCCGGAGTCGCAATCGGCTTTGCGGCCCAGACCACTGTGAGCAACTTGATTTCTGGTATTTTCATCGTCACAGAAAAGACGATGAAGCTTGGCGACTTTATTGAGGTTGACGGGGTTGCAGGAACTGTGGACAAAGTTGGGCTTCTTTCTATAAAAGTGCACACTCCGGACAATCAGCTTATCCGTATTCCAAGCTCTGCAATCATCAACACAAAGCTCAAGAACTATTCGTCATTCGATTATCGCCGCTACACTTTCGATGTGTCAGTGGATTATTCCACCGATTTGGACAAGGCTGTGGAGGTCTTGAAGAGTGTTCCAGAAAAATGTTCCCTTGTGGTGAAGGACAATCCCGATTGTGCGCCTGGCGTTCTCGTCACGGGCTGTCTGGATTCTGGCATCGGCATGACGCTCATAGTGTGGTGCGAAAGGGCCAATTTCTTTGCCATGAAAACGGAAGTCTGCATGAACGTGGTCAAGGCGTTCGCCCAGAACGGAATCAACATTCCGTACAATCGCGTGGATGTTTCTGTTCTCACGGACAAAACAATTCCGTCTCTTTCATTCAAGAAATAGCAAAATATGCATAAAATCCGCAAGTCGTAGCAAAAAGTGTACAGATTTTTAGCACGATATTTTGTATACTCAATCTGTTCGATAACCAATCATCGGGCAGATTGAGAAAAATGGAAAAAAATCTTTTCACAAAGCAAGACTTGAGACGACTCATTTTCCCGCTTGTTGCGGAACAGTTTTTGGCGATGACCATTGGCGCGTGTGATGCGGTGATGGTCAGTTCGATTCTTGTTGACGGCGAGAAAGGAATCGCCGTGAGCGCGGTTTCGCTCATTGACCAGCTGGCACAGCTTTTCATCCAGCTCTTTGCGGCGTTTGCCACGGGCGGGGCTGTTGTTGCAAGCCAATACTTGGGGCGGCACTCGGACGACATGGCGCGGAAAGCGGCAAAACAGCTCTTGAACATCTGCGTGTTCATTGGCGTTGTGCTTATTGCAGTGTGCCTTCCGCTCCGCTTTGTTATTTTGAATTTTTTGTTCGGCGGTGCCGATGAAAAGGTCATGTCGAATGCGCTTACCTATTTCATTTGGATTTTGTTCAGCTTCCCGCTGCTTGGCGTTTACAACAGCTCTGCCGCCCTCTGCCGCTCCATGGGAAACAGCAAAATCAGCCTGAAAGTAAGTTTTGTGATGAATCTCATCAATATCGTGGGAAATGCAATCCTCATCTACGGTTTTCAGATGGGCGTGTCCGGGGCTGGAATTTCAACTCTTGTGAGCCGATTTGTTGCCGCTGTCTGCATGATTGTCATTTTGCACCAAAAAGGCAAATGGACGATTTATCTTGAGCGCATTTGGAAGCCCGAAATCAATATGCCGCTCATAAAAAAAATCCTAAAAGTCGCTGTTCCCAGCGGAATTGAAAACAGCGTGTTCCACATTGGAAAAACTCTCGTCTACTCCTTCATGTCCGGATTTGGTACGGTGGCAATCGCGGCGAACGGCGTTTCAAACACCATCGCGAGCTTCTCCAACATTCCTGGGAACGCGATTGGGCTTGCGAGCGTGACGGTGGTGGGTCAGTGCATTGGCGCGGACGAAAAGGGGCAGGCCAAGTCCTACGGAAAAAAGCTCATGAAAGAATCGTACCTCGGAATGTTTGTCACTGCGGCAATCGTGAGCGTGGCAACTCCGCTGCTCGTCAGGTTGTTCAATGTTGGCGCGGAGGCGCAACTTCTTGCAAAATATGTGGTGTGGTCGTGCATGGCGGCAAACGTGCTTTTCTGGCCGATGAGCTTTGTCATGCCGAACATTTTGCGGGGGGCTGGCGACGCAAAATTCACGATGGTAGTCTCCAACATCAGTATGTGGCTTTTCCGTGTGCTTTCGAGCTATCTTATCGCAAAATACCTGATGCACCGCTTTCCCGAAAACACAGCGTTCGCGCTTTTTGGTGTGTGGATTGGTATGTACATCGACTGGATTTTTCGAGGCTTGTTTTTTGGCTTGCGTTTCCACAAAAACCGCTGGCTGGAGCAAAAGGTGATTTAAAATAGGGGGCTGTCTAAAAAGTTCAGTTAGCTGTGTCATTCCGAACTCGTTTCGGAATCTCAACGCTTAAGATAGCGTAGATGCTGAAACTGTCATCCTGAACTTGATTCAGGATCAGCATGACACTTACTTCTAGGGCAGCCCTTTATCCTCAGCGTGATTCGATTCCGAAGATTTCCACGTTCTGAAACGGGGCAATTAGCTTGAACGAATCGGCAAGACCGCTGCTGATTGCAATTGACTTCTCATCCAGAATGATAATCGCTTCAAAATCGCGGTGTGCGCGCCAAAAATCGATTGCGTTCTTTTTTCCCATGACGAAAAGCGAAGTGCTCAAGGCGTCGGCGTACAGTCCGGAGTCTGCAACAATGGTCACGGACGCAATGTCGCTTTCGGCGGGTTTTCCCGTCTTTCCGTCGAATATGTGGATGTAGCGTTTTCCGTTCTCGTCCTCAAAGAACCGCTCGTAGCCGCCGCTGGTGATGATGGCTTTGTCGTGCACGCTGACGGCAAGGGCAGCGTCTCCAGAAAAAGGGTCTTTAACGCCGATGAGCCAATCCGATTTTTTCCCGTGCTTGCCGCGTTTTTTTCCCAGCGCATATATGTTTCCGCCCAAATCGATGACGGCTGACGTGATTCCGGCTTTTTTGAGAATCTTCACGGCTTCATCGCTGGCAAAGCCTTTCCCCACTGCGCCCAAATCAATCATCATGTTTTTTTCCAGAAGAATGTGGTTTGCTTTCATGCTGATTTTTGAAAAATCGGTGTAGGGCAAAATCGCGCTGATTTCGGAGTCCGAGGGGACGCGGAAATTTTCCGTCGTGAACCCCCAAAGGCTTGTAATCGGGTAGAGGCATGGATTGAGCGCACCGCCCGTCTTTTGCGCCATGCGCAGGGAAAAGTCCAGAAGCAGCTCCGTGTCTTGGGAGATTTCCTGCACTGTTCCTGCGGTGTGGTTCAGCCTGTATATTTCGCTTTCTTCTTTTGTTGTGGAAATGGTTTCTTCGATTTGGGCTATGCGGGCGCGGACACGTTCGTTTGCTTTTTCGCCTTTTAGCCCGAAGGAGCGAATCGTCATGAACGTGTTCATTGCATCGAATGAAATGTCCGATTCTTTTTGGCAGGACGCAAGCGTGACCGAAAGATAAAAAATCAATACTAATATAGAAAGAAAATGATGGCGCACTGTGAGCACTATATGAGAAAAATTCACGAAAGTCAATTGAAAAAAAAAGTCGTCACATTATAATAGAAGTATATTGGACTTGTTCGAGAACGAGATTTTCGCTCAAGCCGCTATTTTAAAAAAAGGATTCAACATGAAAATTTACAAGCTGGGCGAAGAAGTCTTGCGGAAAAAATGCGAGCCGGTCAAGGAAATTACGCCGGAGATGAAATCGATTTTCAACGAAATGTTTGACACGATGATTGAGGCGGAAGGCGTGGGGCTTGCAGCTCCCCAAGTCGGAATATCGGAGCGGTTTTTCGTGGCGATTGCGGATGACGATGTGCGGCGCGTTTTTGTGAATCCGCAGATTGTTTCCACGAGCGCGGAGCTGACGGACTACGAGGAAGGCTGCCTGTCGCTTCCTGGCTTCAACGAGTCAATCCGCAGGCCTGCAAAGGTGACTGTTCAGGCCATGGACGAGAACGGAAAGAATTTTGTTCTTGAGGCGGAAGGGCTTTTGGCAAGAATCATTCAGCACGAAAACGACCATCTGGATGGAATCATATACATTGACCGTGGCGATCCAAAGTTCGCCGCCGATGTGACGGAAAAAATGAAGAAGCGGCTTGAGCGCGCTGCAAAAAAAGAGGCCGAAAAAGCGAAAAAGGCGGCGAAGATTGCGGCAAAAATCAAGGCGCGGGAAGAAAAGAAAAACCGATAGAGCGAACATCAGCCCGTTATGGAGGAATGAATAATGAAGACATCAGATTTGAGCAGTATTTTGAAGACGAACGAGTATCCGGGGCGCGGCATTGTGGCCGGAAAATCCGCGGATGGAAAATATGCGGTGAGCGCTTACTGGACTATGGGGCGGAGCGCAGGAAGCCGAAACCGCGTGTTCGTTGTGGAGAACGAGAACGGAAGCGAAGTTGTGCGCACAAAGGCGTTCGACCCCAGCCTCATTGCAGGAGACCCCAGTCTCATCATCTACGCGGCGGTGCGCCAGCTGGGGAAAAAAACAATTGTCACGAATGGCGACCAGACCGACACGATTTTTGAGGGCTTGAAAAAAGGCGAGACTTTTGAGCAGTCGCTAAGAAGCCGCAAATACGAGCATGATGCGCCCAACTTCACGCCGCGCATTTCCTCCGTCCTGAACGTGGAGGGCGGAAAATTCGATTATGCCATTTCGATTTTGAAAAGTGACAACGGAAACGGGGACAATACCCTCCGATTCACGTTCACATACGACAATCCGCAGAACGGGAAGGGGCACTTCATCCACACATATCAGGGAAATGGAAACCCGCTCCCAAGCTTTGAGGGCGAGCCTGAGCCTGTGGAAATTTCAGGTTCAATCGACGAGTTTACGAACATGATTTGGACGAGCTTGAACGAAGAAAACAAGGTCTCTCTGTTCGTGCGCTTCATCGATATTGCCACAGGCGCATTTGAAGAGCGCATTGTAAACAAGAACAAGTGATTGATTCGCACATTCTCCTGTACATCATAAAGCTCGTTCTCGGTGGAGTGACCGCGTTTCTTGCGATTATGCTCTGGAGCCGCACGCGTGATGCGGCGTGGATGTGTCTTGTTGCTGGTGCGGTTACGGGCTATGCGTCGCTTGTGTACGAGCTGCTTGAAAAGCTCGGGATTGTGCTTGCCAGCACCTCCGAGTTTTGTGGGATTCCGTTGTCGTCGCTTTTGTTTGCTGTCATTCCCAGCGTGTTCATCATACTCGGCTTTCTTTTGATGTTGCTTAGAAAATAGACCTGCGAGGAACTAATGAGTAAAATTTCTGATTATTGGGACGCATTTTTGGCAGCGTCGAATCAAAATCCCGATGAGGTGGGATTTGCGGGCGAGCTGTATTTTGAGGATCGCGGCATGACGGGCATGACCCAGCTTGCGCTCGTGCTTTCTGGGCAGAAGACGGCACTGTTTTATCCATACGAGTCGTTCATCATCAATCACGAGCCGCTGCCGTTGTCCGACGAAATGTACATTGTTGAGGACAGGAATGACGAGCCAAAATGTATTGTGCAGCTCACTGATGTGAACATTGTCCCTTTCGGCGAGATTTCTTGGGAACTTGCCAGGCGGAGCGGCGAGGACGAGAATCTGGAGCAGTGGCGCTCGCGGCAGAAAGAATTCTTTGAGGAAGAGGCAGACTTGTGCGGGTTCGACTTTAACGATGGAACAAAAATCATTTGTGAGATTTTCAGCGTTATTTATCGTTGATAGCACTGGTTAGTTGCTGCTAAAAAAATCGCATTACTTCAAATTCTCTGACCATATTTTTAGTATGCACTTAAAATTGCACACGGCACAAAATCGGGAGGTGATCTGAGTAGCCTTCGCCATTGTACACTGTATAGCGGCGCGGTTTTCCCTCGCTGTCCGCCCAGTTGCCAGATGTTTGCGGGGCAAAGGAGCTGATGGAGGCGTTTCCACAGGAAAAGAAATGGTCTATGCGCTCCCAGTGGTCGTTGTAGTAATAGCTTCCTGTTTCGCCCACGTCAGGACTGAACCACGGGGACTGGACGAGCAGCGCATCCTGCCCCCTGAGGCGAATGGTGCCGCCGCCGTCTACGCGCTGGAACTCGCTGATGTCGCGGTTGAAGTCGCCTGTTGCAATTGCGGAGCCGTTTTCAGCCAGGGCTTTTTTCATGAGCCGGGACAAGTTTTCTTCTTGAGCATTGCGCCAGATTTCGCTTTTTTCTGCGCCGCCGGATTTGCTTTTCCAGTGGTTCACGAATAGCGCAAGGCTTTTTCCGTCCACGCACACGTCCATCTGCATGATGGGGCGCATGGACGGCATTTGCTCTTCGCCCTCAATGTGTATTTCATGGGCCTGGATATTGGCGAGCGGAAAGCGGGAGATTACGGCACATCCGATTGCCGCACCTGGGGACGTGGCGAACGAGCCGTATTTGTATGATTTTGCTAAATCGAAACTGCCCGAGAGCATATTGAAGATGTCGTAGAGCTGTTCTTTTTTTTCAAGTTCTTCCATAACAACAACATCTGCGTCAATGGTTTTGAGCGTGTCTGCGAGCCGTTTGAGCCTTGCTTCGTATTTTGCCTGGCTCCATTTGGATTTTGCGCCCTTGAATTCGGTATATTCGGTGCCGTCCGTTTGGGCATCAAAAAACGTCTCCAGATTCCAGTTCAAAATGGAAATCTCGCTTGTTTCCTCCTGCTGACCCGATGCGCACGAGCAGAACAGGACACATATCAAAAAAAGCCACCAATATCGTTTGAAAAAATCAATCATCATTTTACCTCACCTATAAGGGTCAGAGAATTTTCGATTTTGACAGTGAAATTTTTGATAAATCGAAAATTTTTGATAATTTTTTGTTATTTTTTGAAAATTTCACTTGTGGGAAAGAGAATTGTTTCTCTTTCAAAAAAATACGATTTTGCTTGACGGATAGAAAATCACGGTTTATCATAAAAATTGACAATATTGTTAAAAAGGAGCTTTTTATGGTTGAAAAATCAACGAGTAAATTTGATAAACTTCCAGTAGCAATTCAGCTGCTTATTGGAATTGGTGCGCTTCTTCTCATTGCTGCTGTGGGATTCGCTATTTTCTTTGCGGTTGACATTCTCTTGCTGGATTTTGACCCAGTTGGAAGAGCGTTTGCTTCTCTCGGTCATATGCTGGGACGATAACAAAAATCGATTTTTTATCATAAGGCTGTCTAAAAAGTGTAGTGTACGTTTTATCCGCAACTGTGCGGCAGTAAGTCATTACGTCTTTGGGGCAGCCCTTTTTTTTGAAGGAGATTTTTATGCCAATTTATTTGATTGCAATTTTGATTTTCATTATTTTCTTGTTGATTGTAACGAATATCCGAATTGTTCCGCAGTCACACGCGTACATAATCGAGCGGCTTGGAACGTATGCCGCAACGTGGCAGACCGGTTTGCACGTCAAGCTGCCGTTCTTCGACAAGATGGCGAACCATGTTTCGCTCAAGGAAAAGGTGCTTGATTTTCCGCCACAGCCTGTCATCACCAAAGACAACGTGACGATGAAAATTGATACTGTTGTGTATATGCAGATTACAGACCCAAAGCTCTATACATATGGTGTGGAAAATCCAATGCTTGCCATTGAGAATTTGAGCGCGACAACGCTGAGAAACATAATCGGTGAGCTTGATTTGGACGCAACTCTTACGAGCCGCGATGTCATCAACACAAAAATGCGCGCCATTCTTGACGAGGCCACTGACCCGTGGGGAATCAAGGTGAACCGTGTTGAGGTCAAGAACATCATGCCGCCGGAGGCTATCCGCGAGGCTATGGAAAAACAGATGCGTGCCGAGCGCGAGCGGCGTGAAAAAATCCTGATTGCAGAGGGGCAAAAGCAGTCTGAGATTCTTGTTGCGGAAGGACAAAAGCAGGCAAAAATCCTTGAGGCCGAAGCCCAGAAGCAGGCGATGATTTTGCAGGCCGAAGCCGAGAAAGAGGCGAAAATCCGAAAGGCAGAAGGTGAGGCTCAGGCAATTCTTGAGGTGCAGAAAGCGACGGCGGACGGCTTGAAGATGCTCAAAGACGCGCAGATTGACGAGTCTGTCATCAAGCTGCGGAGTCTTGAATCGTTGGAAAAGGCTGCGGACGGGCAGGCGACAAAAATCATCGTGCCGGCGGATTTCCAGAATCTTGCGGGCGTTGTCACGTCAATTGCAGAAATCGCAAGAAAATAATCGCTTGAAATAATGTGTTCATGGCGCGGCTGGCATTGTTCTGTGGCAATGCTTGGCGCGCGCTATTGCTTTTTTTGGGCGCGCAGCCTGTCTGCCGCCACGATTTCATTTTGAATTTCGGTGATTTTCTCTTTTGCGCGGGAATCGCCCGATTCTCGGTACACTTCTGTCATCAAGTCCAGCGCGTTTTCGTACTCGTCCATTGCCTCGTATAGCAATGCCGCATTGTAGCCTGCCTCAAAGAGCTGGTTGTAGCGGTAGATTGACAAGTACATTTTTCTTGCAGTGACAATCTGGCCGTTTTTGGCGAACTTTTCCGCTTCTTTCATGCCCGTATCTTTTGATTTGAGCATTGTGAGCTTGCGTGTTTCCGTGTGCGGTGTAAAGTCCTCCATGATTCTGGTGATGAACGTGTCTATCTTTGAGGAAAGAATCTTGTACGAAGATTCCACCGTGCGCCAGTCCGTCACTTTGGACGATGAGCCTGAGCAGCTGTATTCTTCGTTGGAGAGAACACGGTTTGTGCTGGCTTCGATGACCTGGTAGAGAATTGTTGCAGAAACATCGCGCCAGTATTTTGTTTCCTTGATTGTTGTTCCGTCGCTGGCTTTTTTTGTTTCTTCTGCGCTTTCTACGGTGGAAGAGAATTTTGTAAGTCCGCCCGTAATGTACACGTCCACGGGGACTTCGGTGTTGCGCAGACTCAGTGCGTATTGAACTGCCTGCGGGTTTACATACCGCAAATTCTCGTTTGTCATGAATTTTAGCGCAAGGTTTGTGTCAAGGTAAGAAAGCAGCTCGTTTTCTTCTGTTTTGCTGCTGTAGATTTCCCCTTGACGTTTTGTGTAATCTTCAAATGTATAGATTGGCTCGGTATTGTATGAAACTGCCCCCATCTGCGCCGACGTTCTGAACGGAAGAGCCGACACCGAACTGTAGTCTTCCACTTTTAGGTTGGCGGGACGCTCCACGTTTTGCTTTACCGTTGTTGAGCAGCCAAAAAGGATGGTTGAAAAAAGGACTCCCGTCACCAAAAAACAGCGTGTGCATATTTTGATTTTTGCCATGCTGACCTCCTGTCCGTTCATCATAGCATGGCTTATGCAGGTCAGCAACAATAATCGACCTGTTCGGAAAGCATGGGGCTTGCCGCCAGTGTCCAAGCAGCTCCAATCTCACCACGTCACCGTCCACGTCTTTTCTTTTGTGAGCGTGAGGATTTCCCCCAGTGTGGCCTGCGCGTTGGTGGTCTTTTTTCCGTTGGGGGAGGTGAGGGATATTGACAGCTTTCCGTCAACCAGCTCGTTTGCGAATGTCGTGCCGTACATTGCCGACAAAAGCTGGCGGTATTCTTCTGCATCCATTTCTTCGCCGATAAGAGCCGGAATCATCATCATATCAAAATATTTCTGGGATTCCGTGTCGATGTGGGAGTAGATGTCCTTCAGCTGATTTGGGCCGAGGGTGATTGAAAGGGAATTAGCCGTCTGGCTGAAAATCTTTGCCTTTGAAAGCTCGGATGGCTTGTTCGGGATAAAGCCCGAAGACTCGACCTGCACTGATGTGGGCGTTCTGACAACGGTGCGCTGGATTCCTGCCTGGGTCAAGATTTCCTTTATGTCGTCGGTGGAGAAAATTGGTGAGTTTGCTGGAAGTCCCGAGATGGTGCGGAGCGTGCTTGCAGTGCTGTCCGAGAAGCCTGTTTTGAACACAACATCCGCGCCGCCGTTTGCATTCGCCTTGACGGAGATTTTGGGCGCACAAGAAGTGAAAGCCATCAGAGAAAGTGTTATCGCAATAAAAAATCGTATCTGTTTCATATACTCCCCAAACAAAAAAAATAGAAAGATGTTTCAAAAGCGTATCATTTTTTTTGTTTTTCGTCCGCCTGTGGGATTTTTCCAGAGGCAAGGTATCGCCCCGAGGCAAAGTATGTGTTTTTCCAAAATCGTTCGTTTAGCGATGTGATTATGACTCCCGTTTTAGGGCCGTCGCTTGCGGCATGGATGAATTTTCCGTCGCCGATGAAAATTCCCACGTGGGAAATGCTTCCTGTGCTTGTCGTCTTGAAAAACACAAGGTCTCCCGGTTCTAGGTTTTCTTTTTCGATGACTGTCATCTTGTTGAAAATTGCCCGTGATGTGCGGGGAAGCGGCACTCCGATGGAATCTCGGGACATGGTGCAGACAAAGCCCGAGCAGTCGAAGGAATTTGGTCCCATGCCGCCTGAGCGGTAAGGGCTTCCCAAAAAGCACATACTGTAATCGACCAAATCCTGCCGCAATTTTTGGGCTTCCTCAATGCTCACGAACATTGCGCCGGACTCGCTGTTTTCGCTGGATTCCGCGCATACGCTGGGCAATGTGGAAAGAAAAAAAAGAAAAAGCCACACATAAACAAATTGATGTTTTCTTGTCATAGCTTTATTATCGGCAATTTGCGCCTAGATTCTCCCAGGAACGATGTTCTCCGCATTGCGCGAAGCGGCGAATGTTCCACGGCGGAGGGCCGATTCAAAATCACCGGACTTCATCATCTCGTACAAAAATCCGGCATTGAAGCTGTCTCCGCATGCCGTCGTGTTCACGGGTACAATTCTCTCCGTGCCACATTCCACTGTGCGCCCGTTCATGCTTGCAATTGTTTTTTCTTTTCCCCGGGTTATGATGAACGAAGTGCCGTATTTTATAGAAAGAACATTGATATTTCGAGCAATATTTGTACTACTAACATCTGTGAGGTCGGGCGAAAACGTTTTCAAAAGCTCTTCTTCGTTGATTTTTATGAAATCGGGAACGGAGCTTTTTTCTTGGAGTACGGACAAAAGCGATTTTCCGCAAAAATCGGCCAACACGATTTTTCCCCCGCGTTTTGCCTGGGCGCAGATTTTTTTGTTTATGTCACTGGAAAAAAGTGACGGTGTGCTTCCGGCAAACAAAAGCGCGTCGCATGACGTTATTTCCCGAGAGAATGAATCCAGCAGCATAGTTTCGATTTTTTCTGCCTGTGCGGGAGAAAGCTCCATTTGCTCGTCGGCGACAACTTCTGTTGTGGAACCGTGGGAAGAAAGAAGAGTCCAACATTCGCGCACGTTTCCCGGGATGGGCACGGACACCACATCAATATTGTCGCGCTGGGCGAGTTCAAAAAATCGGCTTGCATTGTTTGTTCCCACGGGGCAGAATGCCTTTGCTGTACCTGCTTCAAGCTGGTTAAGGACGCGGGCCGAATTCAACGCCTTTCCGCTGGCATCCTCGCGGAACGTGGAAGTCCTGTTCACGCGGTCTTTTTCAAAATCGTCAAAGCAGAGCGTCCTTTGAATTGTTGCGCTCAAGCACAAACATAAAATCTTCATATAGTATATAATAACCTTGATTTCAAGTTCTTGGAACAAATAGATTTTTCGATAAACATTAAGGACGTTGTATGACTATTTTTCAATCGATTGTGTTGGGGCTTGTTCAGGGAATCGGGGAGTTTTTGCCGATTTCGTCGAGCGGGCATTTGAAAGTTGCGCAGGAGCTGTTCAGGTTGGACGGTGTGCCGCTTTTGTTCGATGTGTTCCTTCATCTTGCCACGCTTCTTGCGGTGGTCATTTATTTCAGGCGTGTCATTGTGCGATTGTTTGCCGTGCTGTTCCGCTGGATTTTCAGGAAGGAAGAGCCAAGCTGCCAGGAGCTGTCGGGGACGGTTGACCAAAAAATCGCCACGCTTTCACCGAACGACAGGGCGGGGCGCAACACGATTTTGATGGTTCTTGTCACCACGGTGGTGACTGGTGTTTTGGGCGTGGCAAGTTCCAAAATCATTCCGGACCTTCCGATTCGCTTTGTGTGCATTGGATTTTTGGTCACGGCGATTCTGCTCATTTTGTCCGCCGTTTTCGAGCGAAAGTTCAGGCGTGTGGACGAGAACGGCGCGATTGTGTTTTCCGGCATAAGTCTTTTTCAGGCTCTTGTCATCGGCTTCATGCAGGGTGTGGGGACGTTGCCCGGCGTTTCCCGCAGCGGCTCCACCATTGCGGGCGCGCTTTTCTGCAAGGTGGATCGCATCACGGCGGGGGACTATTCTTTCATCGTCTCCATCCCGGCAATTTTGGGTGCGTTCGTGCTTGAGCTAAAGGACATTGGCAGCGTCTCCGCGTCAATCGGGGTGGTTCCTGTGCTGTGCGGATGCGCCGTGGCGTTCGTCAGCGGATTTGCGTCATTAAGCCTGTTGATGAAGCTCATCAACAAGGGCAAGCTTGAATTTTTCGCATTATACTTGATTCCTGTATCTATTTTGCTCATGATTTTGTTTTAAGAGTAGATTACTATTTGTTTGATTTTTGGAGGGAATTGTATGAGAAAATCATTTTTGCGATTCGGCTTTGTTTGCTTGTTTATGTGTGCTTTTGCGCTTACGTTTGCAAAGAAGCCGTCTTTTTCCGGAAAAAATGCTGCGGTGTTTGAGTCAACCGATTTTTCCACCGAATTCATGATTCTGACGGCAATCAACAAGACGATGGAGTGCATTGAGCTTGACCTTTACGCATACGATTAAGCCAACGGGAACTGGATTCGTTATGCGGAGGCTAAAGTGGAGGACCAGAACGACACTGACAATTTTTCCCGGCCGCTCAAATACAAGCTTGATGGCTGGAAAACGTACCGCTATTACGCTGTCCAGGCAAAAAATGTCAAGAAGAAGATGAAGTTTGAATTCGAGAACGTCCCGAATTTCTTTAGAATTTATGTTTACTATAAATAAGGTGGCAATATGAAAAAATTTGTTTTTGCGCTTGTGTGTTTTTTGGCGTTTGGTTCTGTGTTCGCGGCAAAGCCGAAGCCTGTGTTCAACGGCGAGAATGCAACGGTGTTCGAGTCTATTGATTTTACCACTGATTTCATGATTTTGACTGCGGTGAACAAGACGACCGAAAAAATCGATTTGGATATTTATGCCTATGACGAGGCGAACAGCTTGTGGGTCAAATTCGCATCGGCGAAAGTGGAGGACTACAACGACACGGACAACTTCATGAAGGTGCTCAAATACAAAATCCGCGGATGGAAGTATTTCCGCTACTATGCGGTTCAGGCGAAGAACGTGTCGGCTCCTGTCGTGTTCAGCTTCAAGAGCGACTCAACATTTGTCAAAATCAACGTGGCGTATGAAAAGCCGCTTCTTCCAATTTCGGAGCTTTCTGTGTCCCTGCTCCAGACGGAAGAGCTGTACGGCTACGGCGTGAACTATTCTTTCCGGAACACGTCTGGCAGAACGATAAAAACTTGCACGGTGTCTGTTGTTCCGCTGAATGGAAGCGGTCAGGAAGTCGCTGACGCGAACACGGGAAATTCAAAAATCAACGTGAAGAATGCGGGTGATGTTCAGGACGGCGTTCTCTATAAATCAGTTTCTAATGTGCTGTGGCACAACAAGGATATTTCCAGCGTAAAATTGCTGAAGGCAAAAATCGAGTACGA
Source organism: Treponema sp. (assembly GCA_017412405.1). Lineage (GTDB taxonomy): Bacteria > Spirochaetota > Spirochaetia > Treponematales > Treponemataceae > Treponema_D. Next base: position 21,800 of record JAFPYB010000163.1, read on the forward strand.
AGACGGCTCGGAATACGAGTGGAATCTATAGAATGCTTTTTTCCTCAATCACATTTTTGGTGTTTTTCTTTCCGGCGGTACTGGTCTTGTACTATGCGCTGCCGTCCTTGCGCTTGCGGAACTGCGTGCTGCTTTTCGCAAGTCTTCTCTTTTATGCGTGGGGCGAGCCGAAATTTGTATTCTTGATGCTCGGCTCAATTCTGTTCAATTATGGTGCGGGGCTTCTTTTGGGGCGCATGGGCGCAAACCGAAAAGTCATCCTTGCGCTTGCGATTGTGGTGAACATTGCCGTGTTGTTTGTGTTCAAGTATCTGGGATTTTCAATCAAGATAATCGATATGTTCTTGAATGCGCTGCACATAAAACCGCTCACCCAGATAAATCTTGTCATGCCTATCGGCATTTCATTCTACACGTTCCAGTCGATTTCGTATCTTGTTGACGTGTACCGCACTCCGTCGCTTTACCAGAGGAACGCGCTCAAGCTGGGGCTGTACATTTCGTTTTTCCCGCAGCTCATTGCAGGCCCCATTGTGCGCTACCACGACATAAGCGAGCAGATTGAAAAACGTACCCATTCAATAGAAAAAGTCGCGCTGGGATTGGAACGATTCATAATCGGGTTGAGCAAAAAAGTCCTTCTTGCGAACGCATTTGCTCTTGTTTGCGACAAAATCTATGGTGCCCCTCTCACTGATTTTGGTGCATATGCGGCTTGGATTGCCTGTCTTGCCTACGCTCTCCAGATTTACTACGATTTTTCGGGCTACTCGGATATGGCAATCGGCTTGGCAAAAATATTCGGCTTTGAGCTGCTGGAAAATTTCAACTATCCTTATGCCGCATCGTCAATCACCGATTTTTGGCGGCGGTGGCATATGTCGCTCACGAATTTTTTCCGAGATTACGTCTACATTCCGTTGGGCGGAAACCGCATGGGACGAATTCGTACCATTGTGAACCGATACATCGTCTTTTTTGCCACCGGATTGTGGCACGGGGCAGCGTTCAATTTCATTCTGTGGGGATTGGCACATGGAACTCTTATGACGATTGAGCGTCTGTTCTGCAAAAAGGGCGGGGGTGTGGTGCGCAGCATTATTTCCCATGCCTACACGATTTTGTTTGTGGCTCTTTTGTGGGTTCTGTTCCGCACGGGAACCGGAGTGTCAATCAAGCTGTTCTTCAAGATGGCGGGAATCAATTTTCAGGCTGTCACGTTGAACGAGTACCTGCATTTGTACATTGACACACGATTTTTTATTCTCGCGCTTATCGGAATCATGTTTTCCTTTCCATGGTGGCATCGCATTTCGTTTCCCACGAAAGGTGCCGGCGTGGTTGTGTTGACGGCACTCAAATACTGCGCTCTTGCCATTCTGCTTGTGCTTTGCTACGCGAATCTTGCGGACAATTCGTACAATCCGTTCATTTATTTCAGGTTTTAGCATGAAAAAAATAATACAGCTTTCATTCATCATCGTGATTTTTTCTCTCATGGCTCTTCCCATTGTGTTCTTCAACTGGAGCGGCGTTGTGGCGAAAAAAGAAAACCGTATGCTTTCGATTCGTCCGCGCCTGGTGGCTGGCAACCGGCTGAACGGACGGTTTTTTTCGGAATGCAGTTCGTATGTGGACGACCGTTTTGGTGGCAGGGAGCGGCTTTCATCGCTTTCAAGCACGGTGAAGTATGGGCTTCTCCGTGGGACGGTCATGAACGAAAAGGCGATGCTGGGCAAAAACGGCTGGTGGTTTTACATCAATGCGCGGGATGGCGCGAATCTGGAGGATTTTTACAAGCGCAACCTGATGAGCGAGGCGCAGCTTGCCGAGTTCAAGGAGAATGTGGCGGCAACAATGGCGTGGTGTGCCGAGCGCGGTATAAAGACCATGTTCGTCATCGCGCCGAACAAACATTCCGTGTACAGCGAATTTTTCCCTTTTGCGCCGCGTCCCAGCGGACAGACCCGCGCCGACCAGCTGTGCGCCGTATTCGAGTCGCTTGGTGCTGATTACGTTTTTCCCCGCGACTATCTAATATCGAAAAAATCTGAAAACGCGCTTCCTATGTACTGGGAGACCGACATCCACTGGAATCCTCTGGGGGCGTTCTACGCTGCGGACATGGTGAAAGAGCGCATTGCCCGCCTTTTTCCCGACGTGGTGTTTCCGAAAGTGGAATATGAATCCGAGACGATTGTGAGCAATGTTCCGGGCGACATTCCGCCCATGCTTGGTCTTGAACGCCCGCAGGTGGCGTATATGGCCATTCCCAGGGACTGGAAGAAGCTGGAGGCGTATTATTCCTATGAAACTCCCGACATGAGCAGCGTTCAAAGTTCCTATGACGATTTCCACGGAAAACTTCGGGACGTTATTCATGATGTGAACGGCATGAGGACAAAGAATCGGGACCAGTCGCTTCCTCGTGCGCTCGTGTTCCGCGATTCGTTCTTTCGTGCCCTTGAGCCGTTCGTGTCGCCTTTGTTCGGGGAAGCTGAGTATGTTTGGAAACAGTTCCGCGACGAGGACAAGGAGCTTGTTCTTTCCTACAAGCCTGACATCATTATCTTTGAGTCGGTGGAGAGGTACGCGCCGGACATTGTGCGTTAGCTGTCATTCCGACACAAAATCGCCTGACTTCCCAAGTTGCTTTTCGCAAGTCGAAATGGCATGACAAACAGCACTTTCGGATTTATACTGAAAAAATGAGCAATTATTCCAATCCTGTGCGGCGGGGATTTTATCCAGACCCGTCTGTGATTCGCGTGGGCGATGATTTTTACATGGTCAATTCTTCGTTTCAGTATTTTCCGGCAATCCCCATTTCCCACTCAAAGGACATGGTTCACTGGGAGACAATCGGTTTTGCCGTGACAAACAGCGAGTGGCTTGATTTGTCCTCTATTCCAGATTCCCACGGTATTTGGGCACCGGACATCGAATATATTAACGGACGATTTTTTATCACCGCCACCCTCCGGCTTGCGGGCGACAACACCAGCACTGACAAGGTGCTGCGCCGGCAGCTCATCGTGTCCTCGGACAAGGCGGAAGGCCCGTATTCAAGGCCCACATGGATTGAGATTGACAACATAGACCCGTCGCTTTTTGTCGATACGGACGGCACACCGTATATGGCAATTGCGCCTGGTGTTCGGCTTGCTCGCTTGTCTGCCGATTTGACTCGGGCTGAAAGCGAGCCTCTGACGGCGTGGAGCGGCACTGGTGAGCGGTGCAGCGAAGGCCCCCACGTCTTTTTCAAGGACGGCTGGTATTATGCTATGGTTGCCGAAGGCGGAACGGGGTATGGTCACGGAATAAACGTGGCGCGTTCAAGAAATTTGTTCGGACCATATGAGCCAAGCCCCTACAATCCTGTCATGCGCCAGAAAAATCCCGCCGCGCCAATCCAGAGGAGCGGGCATGGAAAGCTGGTGCAGGCTCAGGACGGAAGCTGGTGGTGCTACTATTTGTGCGGGCGACCGAACGACGGAAAATTCACTACATGCGGGCGTGAGACGGCTCTTGACCGCGTGGAATGGACGAGTGACGGCTGGTTCACCGTGAACGGCGGACGTGGGCCGAGCGAGCAGGCGGAATCCCCGTGCCTTCCTGCCGTGGTCTACGAGCAGAACGCCCGCGACGATTTTGATTCGGAGGAGCTTGCCCGTGACTGGCAGTTTGTGCGGAATCCAGATTGTGGGAACGTTTCGCTTTCGGAACGTCCCGGCTTTTTGCGCATATGGACTGGAGACGGCACTTTGGGCGAGATTCGCGCAAAGAATACGCTTGTAAAGCGGGAGCGGGAGCATTGTTTTTCGGCTGAGACTTCGCTTGAATTTGAGCCTTGGCGGAACGGCGAGCAGGCGGGGCTTGTTTGCTACTACAGCACAACAACGTACATCCGCTGGGGAGTGTGCTTTGAGGACGGAAAAAAGCTGATTCTTGCCGTGAACCGAGGTGATGGCGAAAAAGTTGAATCGAAAATCGTATTGGGCGAATCAAATAACCGAGGGCGGACGGGCGTGTATCTGAAAGTCGTTGTTGACCACCAGACGCGTACATTCTTTTATCGGACTGAAAATTCGCCCTGGACAAAAGGCGGAACGGTGGAGAATTGCACGTTCCTGAGCGATGAGGGAGTTCCCGCCGAACGCAAACGCCACACGGGAACGCTCACCGGCATCTACGCCAACAACGGTGGTTGTGGAAGCAGAATACCGGCGGATTTTGATTATGTCTCTATGACTTTTAGTCGCGGGTGACTAGCAGGGCCGCGAGCACGATGAGGTGCATTGCGAGCGTATAAACCCAAGAAAGAAAGTTCGGTGCGAGGAAGTGTCCGTTCAAGAAATCGGCGATTATGACCGCGATTGCCCACACGATGACGATTATGAGCTTGAGGACAGACCCGAGGGAGCCTGTTCTGTCACCAATGAACAGCTGCAGGATGATGAAAATTCCCGAGAGCAATTCTATGACTCCAAAAATGGTGACGACGAGCTTTGATGCGTCTCCGTTCAAAAGCCCCTTCAACGCCTGGGCAGCAAAGTCGCCGCCGCCCTGCAGCGCCCAGATTCCACCTACAGCGAGCATTGCGCCCACCGCAAGGTTCAGCACTGTCCAAAACAGTGATACATGAGATGATTTTGCCATATATAACTCCTATAAAAGCTTTATTGTAATTCGTTTTGGTGGCAGGGGCAACTTGTGCCTATCTGCTCACGATTCTAAATCCAAGGCAATCAAAGCGCATGTTCGGGCGGCGGAAATACAAGTCCGAGAGCTTGCAGAACTTGTCGTCGTAGCTGTAAGAACCGCCGTGGGCAATTCTCAGCTGCATGGTGGAAGAATCCCAGCACCATTCCCACACATTGCCTGTCATGTCGTACAGTTCGAGGGAATTGGGTTCTTTTTGTGCCACAGGATGAGTTCCCGAGCAGCCGGAGTTTTTCTTGAACCAGCCCAACGATTCTATGTCGTCGCTTCCGCTGTAATCGAAGCCTTCTGTGCCAGAACCGCCCCGTGCGGCAAAAAGCCATTCCTCTTCGGTGGGCAGCCGGAATCCGTTTGCGCCCTCGTTCACCTGAATTTCCCCATAAATTGTGTTGCCTGCGTGGGGAATGTAATTCCATTCTTCGATGTCGGTCTTGCCGTCCACGCTGTATGCGGGCGTTTTCCCCGTGATTTCGCTCAGTCTGTTGCAGAACGCAATTGCGTCGAACCAACTCACCGTCTCCACAGGGCGTTTGTCGCCGCGGAATCCGCTGGGGTTAAAGTTCATGACGGCGCGGTAGAAAAGCTGTGTAACTTCCGTGCGCGAGATTGAGAACGAACCGATGTTTACCATGATTTCATCTGCTATGACGCGGGCTGCCGTCTCCATTATGGGATTCCGCTCGTCGCGGGTGTGGTTGTACGGTGTGGTGAGCCGTGCGGTGGACACGTCGAACTGCTTTCTTGGAAGCCCCTCGAGCCAATTCCTGTTTGATGGGGTGACATACGGTGGCTGACCATAGACAAGCTCAATTGAAGTGAGCTTTGCAGATATTTCGCCAGCATCGATTTTTGCGGCAATGTCGTCGCTCACGTTCTCAAAAGTGAACACTGCCGCGCCCGCCAGATTCTTGTCCGATGAAATGAGTGTGCGGCCAGACTGGTCGGTTATGTCAAAGGCGATGTCGAAAAACGTCGTTCCGCTGGTGAATGCAGCTGTGGCAAGCTTTGGCGGATATTGGCGGACAAGGAGCGCACCGTTTTCGTCGTCGTTTTCGGCTGCCGAGTGGATTGTGTATTCGGGCCAGTTGAACGGAACTCCTGACAAGTGCTTGCGTGCCGTTCTGTAGCCTGCCTGTACGATAGAAAGAATTTCTTTGTATTTGAGCGAGAACGATGATGAGACCGTTGCCGTGTAGTTTGCGACATAGCGTGTCTCGGTGACGTATTGGGTGTTGTCTTCGTCGTTCATCTTGACTTCGTGAGTTTCGGTGACGGGCGTGAGATGTTTTCGCAGATGGGAAACGGCGAATGTGCGCGGACAATGCTCCGACCAGTACCGCTCAAAATCTTCGAGAAGGGCAATCCAACCGTTTTGGAGCGATTCTTCATCATCGTAGTCTCCAAGACCGGGTTTGCCGGATTTTATGGCTTCTGAAAGCTCCATGAATCGTTCGTATTCGCTTTTTGACGATAGTGATGGGTTTGCTGCCGTTGCGTCCCAGCATGAACCCACGGAAATCAGTTTTTAGGAAAGCAGTGTTTAAAATAAAAAAAATATGCTAGAATTCATGCATGGGTTGGGAAGAATTAACAGAGGCTCTTGATGAGCTGGAAACAGAAGTTGAATATGACGGATATTTTTGCAGCGTA